>JAOAPF010000548.1 GCA_025462755.1 Edaphobacter sp. | reverse complement strand
CGCCGATGTGGTCGGGATTCGGAAGGCAAGCATCCATCACCATTTCCCAAGCAAGGTCGATCTGGTCCGAACGCTGGTTGCGCGATATCGGGAAGAAGCTGAAGCGGGGATAGCGCAGCTCGAACTTCAGGTGTCCGACCCGCTCGAACAGCTTCGGTTCTACACCGGATATTGGGAAGCCTGCATCGCGGACGCCAGCGCTCCGTTTTGTGTCTGCGCGCTGTTGGCAAGCCAGCTCCCCGTTCTGCCCGAAGAAGTTGGCCTAGAAGTCCGGGCGCATTTCCGCTCCCTGTCAGCGTGGTTGACATCCGTGCTGGAGCGCGGCGCGCGGCACGGCCAACTTCAACTGATGAGTACCCCTCGTGCCGAGGCTGAAGCGTTCATGGCGACGGTTCACGGCGCGATGCTTTCGGCGCGAGCCTATGGCGATCCGAAGATGTTCGGCGTCGTGACAGGCCCGCTCTTGGAACGACTCGCTTCGCGCTTCCCTCCAGATACGGTCCTAGATCTCAAATAACCATGACCGTCATCGCTCTGCGCGTTCGTCGGAAGACCTCTACCTACTAGTCGAAAGGACAATCCAATGATAGTTCACAGTGGCGATCTTTCTCGCGCCAGCCAGGAACAATGGCTCAAGCTCTATTACTTCGCTCGGACAGCGTTCTCGGCTGTCTGGGTAGCGGCTGCCTTTACGGTCGGACAGAATTCCTGGGTGATCGCGGCGGTCTTGCTCGTGGCTTATCCTGCATGGGATGCCCTCGCCAATGTTGTCGACGCATCGCGCAGCGGAGGATTGGGACAGAATCGCACGCAGACCATCAACGTCGTGGTCAGTGTGGCGACAATGCTCGGGGTCGTTCTCGCGCTGGAGATGAGCATGAATTGGGTGCTCGGCGTGTTCGGCGTATGGGCGATCCTGTCTGGCCTGCTTCAACTCGGCACCGCAGTCCGCCGTTGGAAGAGCTATGGTGCGCAGTGGGCGATGATCCTGAGCGGAGGGCAATCAGCGCTGGCAGGCACGTTTTTCATCGTGCAGGCGCAGATGCCGATGCCGCCATCCATCACCAACGTGGCCGGCTATGCCGCAGTAGGCGCCTTCTACTTCCTGGTTTCGGCGGCGTGGCTGAGCGTAAGCCAATTGCGGCGGAAGGCTGCATAGGCCCGTTAAGCCATCACCAACCCGATCAGAGATGCTCCAGCCGCTACTGTCGGCTCGCCAGTCCATCGACAAACAAAACGACTCACCTTTGTCCTTAAGGACTGGAAGGAGACCGACATGTATGAACTTTCACCACTCGGCTGGGTGCATATGCTCGGCAGCCTGCCTGCCATTCCGCTGGCTGATATATGTTTGCCCGTCACGGGCGGATCGTGCCTCGGTCAAGGCCCGGCGCCGTTTACTTCGTCTCGATGCTGATTGGCGCGGCCACGGTGTTCCTCGTCGCGCATCAGTCGGTAAGCTACGGCATCGGCGCTGCGACGATCGTGCTGCGTTACGCCCGGTGGCGGGAATATATATGCCTCGCCCAGAGAAAACCCCGCCCTCGGGGGAAATTAAGGGCGGGGTCCTGGGGATGCGTCGTTGGCAAACGACGCGACGTCAGTATGAGCGAACTGGACTTAGAGGAGACTTAGGGACCTCCGCGCCAAAACGCCTCAGCCGCTTTGCATGAGCGGCCAGCCGCTGCCGGTTCCGCTTCCAGTGCGCTCGGCGCCCGCGCTTCATGACCGGACCCGCTCCTGGGCCTCGATCGCAAAACCGGCGTCGATCAGCCGCTGCACGACGATTTCAGCCGCGGTCTCCGGTTCCGGGATCGAGTCCGGCCAGTCGTCGCTGTCGAACAGGTCAACGAGCACATGTTGCGGCGTGTGCTCTGTCATGGCGCCGCCTGGAGCGGCAAGCGCTACGGCGTGGCGCCGGTGCCATTGCTCGATCTTGGTCATGGTCGTGTCTCCCCTTCATCCAGCCCCTCCGTCACGATTTCATGGACCATGGCTCGGATCATCTGCTGATCGGCCGTCGGCAGCGTTGAGACCACCGACGCAAACTCTGCACCGGTCATGTTCGGGCCGATCGTGATCGGATCCGTCTTGAAGATGCGACCCTGCCAGAGCCGCTCTTTTCCAGGCGACCGCCTTGGTGTCCGGAGCGGGAGTAAGCAGCTGCTGCGCGATCGCTTGACGCCAGTTTGCGACCATTCTCATCCGCTCACCGCGGGCGATGGTTATCGCCTTCAGGCAGGCCGTGAGACTGAGCGAGCCTAATCACGTCCTCCATTCGCGCGCGCGCCTTCCAGTAATCCCGGGTCGCATCGGCCTGACGCCAGACGCGGGAACGCGCCTGCCGGAGGCGCAAATTCTGGCAGGTGACGGTCAACTCCCCTTCATCACAGGCCGGTTGCTCCGGCTCTTGCTCGATCTCGACGCTGAACATGCGGCTGAGGATGGCAGGCTTCGCGACCTGCCTGCGGCGGCCGGATGCGCTCCGGAAGTCGATGACATTGCTCATTGCGCGCGCTCCCGTTCTTGCGGCGTCATCGAGATGTTCACAAGCGACGCGGTGAAGCTCTCAAGCAAGCGGGCTGCTGTGCCCTCGCGCTCGTCAAAGACCCATCCCCATTCGTCACTATCCGCGACCGCCTGAAGGTACGCCAGCTTGGCCAGCAGCGCCGTCGACAGCTTCCACTCGGCCTGCTTTTATGATAATCGTAAAATCATGAAGAAGTCAATAAACGATAATCGTAAAATCGGACGCGGCCGCCCGGCTACCGGCACGGCTCCGCTTGTTGGTGTCCGCATGACCGAAGAGCTTCAGGACGAAATCAAAGCCTGGGCGAAGAAGCAGGAGGACAAACCTCCCCTTGCGGCGGCCATTCGTCGCCTGGTCGAGCTGGGGCTGGACACCACCAAACCTCCCGCTCAAACTACCGCAAAGACCGCAGACAAAGCCAAGGATCTGGCTGGCGACGCGATCAATCACATGGCAGACAAATCCGCGTCTGCCGACGAAAAGGCTAGCCGCAAGCGCAGGCTGATCAGCGGCCCCGAAGAATTTCGCAGCGTGCGAGTCGATCGGCCGAAAAAGAAATGATGCGCCGCCTCGTCGAGTTGGGGTTGAGGACGAAGGGGAAATGAACAACAGCATTCTCACCAAGCTCATCGTTACCGTTATCGTCCTGATCGCGCTTTGGGTGGGGCTGACCTTTGATCGACATTCATCGGACTGTGGCATCAATTGTCCGACTGACATTTCATCAAGCCGAAGGTAATCAAGAAGCGCGATCCTGGTCGGGCTCGGGCTGAAGGCGAAAGGAAAGTAACGCTTCAGATTGGCCGCTTGCGTATCGGTATCACTCTTGCCGGCCCTAGCTTTTTGCGCGGCTCTGGCGTCGGATCTTGCGGAGCGTCAGGATCAAATGGCGTCCATTCGTCATCGGAGTGACCATAGACGACACTCCACCACGCTTCGCACAGCTGCACCTTCTCCCACGGCAGTTTTTCGATCTCTGCCCCTTCTTCGTGGTTGCGCAAGTCAAATGGGACAGCGACTGCAGGACTCGTCCACATGATGCCGCCGGGCGGCAACTCGACGTATTCGCAGGCGG
>JAOAPF010000535.1 GCA_025462755.1 Edaphobacter sp. | reverse complement strand
TTCTCTTTTAATCTGGGTTGATCTTCGTCGGGAATGGTGCCGCCGAGGATGAGGAGGATGTCTTCTGCCTTTTTTTCGCGGAGAAGAGCGGTGATGCGCGGATCGATGACGTTTTGGGCGCCGGAGAGGATGGAGAGGCCAATGCAGTCGACGTCCTCCTGGATGGCGGCGGAGACGATCATCTCGGGCGTTTGACGGAGGCCGGTGTAGATGACCTCCATGCCGGCGTCGCGGAGGGCGCGCGCGATGATTTTTGCGCCGCGATCGTGGCCGTCGAGGCCGGGCTTGGCGACGAGGACGCGAATGGGAGGGGGAGTAGGCATCGAGGATTGAGTATAGCTGGGCTTAGAAGTCCTCGTCGTCCCCGATGGGCATGCCGGGTGGAGCTTCGATGGGTTTGGCAGGCGTGAATTTCGCGGGGTCCCGTTCGAATTCGTTGATGCGGTCGATGAGAGCGGCGCGGTGAATTGCTTCTGCGGTGTCGGTGAGCGGGGTGGCGGTGGTCCACTGCTTGAGGAGATCATTGATATGAGAACGGGCGATGGCTCGGGCCTGACTGGAGGCTGCCGGATTGACGGCGAGAGCGAGCGTTGCTTCGAGGGCGCGGAATTCTACGGCGCGCTCGACCTCAGAGGACATGGTGTGACCGCCTTCGGGACGCTCGGCCACTGTCTTTGAGAGGGCTTCGAGAACGCCACGTAGAGACGGTGAGTCGGGTACGCGCATGTGGTATTCGATGAGGCGCGAGGTGCGTGCGGGGTCGAGGAGAAGGGCGAGGGTCAGGTCGGCGGAGGATTCCGCGGTAGCTATGGGATCGAAGGTGAGGCCGGTGTGCGAGGGGAAGGATTCGCGGGTGCGCTCGAGGCCAGGTGGTCGGGGTGGGAGGATTTGTAAGAGGGATTCGGGGAGCGTAAGGGTGTCGGGTGAGAGGGTTTTTAAGACGGCGGCGAGTGCCTTTTTCTGTTCTGTTGGTGAGACGATGGTTGGGTTGATCTGGCCGTCGCCGCGGAGGTTGTAGCGGTAGTCGAGGCCGCCGATCTCTTTTGATGCGGCTTCGGTCTGGTAGCGCTCGAGGAGGTAGAGGGGGACTAGTGTGTCTTCGAGCTCGGCGAGGGGGGTGCCTTTGGTGATGGCATTTTCACCGAAGCGCTTGAGAGCGGCGGCGCGGACGGTCATGATGCGGTTGAGTTCGTCGGCGGGGTCGGTGCCGTTGTCCCACAGGTGGGAGTGTGGGTGTGCGCCGCCGAGCGGGCGGGAGTCTTCGTCGGTGATGTAGATGAGGCCGGTCTTTTGCGAGGCTTCAAGGATGGCGTTGAGAGCGGCGGCGTCCTCGGTGGGTTTATTCGATTTGTCGAATTCGCGATAGCCGTAGTTGATGGAGACCTTGTCCCAGATGCCGATGTTGACGGCGTAGCTTTGCGAGAGGTTCGGGACGCCGTTCTTGTCGAGAGTGACGTAGGGATGTGGGTAGTCCATGACGGAGACGGATTCTTCGGGCGTGTGGGGGAAGCTGCTGGCGGCGAAGTTGTGAGCGAGGCCGAGGGTGTGGCCGGTCTCGTGCGCTGCGAGCTGACGGGTTCGCGCGAGGACCATGGCCAGGCTTGGGTCAGTCGCCGGGGGCAGGGGTTTGCCGTCGAGGTAGGGGCTGAGGAGGGCCTCGTCGATGAGGTAATCCTGGCGGCTGCGGAGGGAGCCGAGGGTGACGTTGCCTTTGAGGATTTCGCCGGTGCGGGGATCGACGACAGCGGCGCCGTAGCTCCAGCCGCGGGTGTAGCGGTGGACCCACTGGATCATGTTGTAACGGATGTCCATGGGGTCCGCGTTGGCGGGGAGGATGTCAGCCTTGAAGGTGCCTTTGGCCCAGCCTGCGGCCTGGAAGGCCTGGTCCCACCAGCGCGCGCCTTCGAGGAGGGCGGTGCGGATGGGCTCGGCGGCGCCGTTGTCGACGTAGTACTGAATGGGGGCCACTGCTTCGCAGTTTGTTTTGCAGGTGGGATCTTTTTTGATGAGGCGATGGCGGATGATGAACTGCTGGTCGAGCGATTCGCTGACGGGGACGTTGTAGTCGCGATAGGAGCGGGGGAAGTAGCCGGCGCGCGGATCGAAGCGGCGCGGAGTGAAGCCGGGGCCGGGGAGTTCGACGAAGGACTGGTGCTCGCGGACGGTGAGGGCGTGCGGGTCGGGGGCGACGTTGCGGACGAACTCGCCGCGGGCGGGGCCGTCGGTGGTGAAGGTGAGGATGGCTTCGACTTCGGTGTTTTTGGGGAAGGCTTTGGTGGCGTCTAGGGCGATGGTGGAGCGGGTGGGGTCGAGCTTGTACGTGCCCTGCTGGGTGCGGGTGAGGGCGGCGGCTACTTCGTGTGCGTCACGGAGGAAGAAGTCGGTGGCTTCTACGAGGACGGTGCCGTTGGGGTCTTCGGCTTCTACCTTGAAGCCGTAGAGGACGGATTCGGGGAAGGACTGGCGGACGGCGAGTTGTTCGGCGGCGTCGGTGGAGGTTGAGCGGAAGCGCTCGTTGGGTTCAACCATCAACACCTTGGGGCCGGTGCGCTGGAATCGGATGAGCTGGCCGCGTGAGATCTGGCCGCGGTCCAGGCCTAAGTCGTTGGAGCCGGTGCCGTAGGGGAGGGAGTGGGTGTAGAGGATGTCCGGGCTATTTCCGGCGGAGTCGAGGCGGGGGATTTCCAGGTAGAGCTTGCCGGCCTTGGCGTCCCAGTCGAGCGGGAGGTAGCCTTCGATGTGTTTCATCGCTGCGGTTTTGCTGGAGATGGTTTGGGCGGACGCAAACGCCGAGACAGCGAGGAGAGCCAGGGCCAAATGTTTGGGCATGCGTCTGTTTTAGCACAGGGCGCGCCGCTTTTAGCACAAGGATACGCCGCCGCTCGAGGTGAATCAGGGGAGAGAGATGGTTGGGTCGTTGAGATGTTCGCGGAGTAGGCGCTGAGTGAGGGTCTTGAGGTCTTCGCCGGTTTTGGGGAGGGTGAAGGCGTGGGCGGATTCGGACCAGTCGAGTTTGAAGCTGGTGGCCTGGGCGGAGATCCAGACCTGGCGGATGGGGGTGTTGGGGGTGATGACGAATTTGGATGAGCCGTTTTCGAAGATGATGTTCATGACGCCGTTGTTGTCTTCGAATTCGAAGGTGCCGTCGTCGTCCTCGGCGGAGATTAAGGATTGCTTGAGGGATTCGAGGGCGCGATCGGATTCGCGGCGGAAGGTGGCTTCGTCGATCATGGGTTTAGTTTAGCTGGTCGAGCGCGGCGAGGACGTCGGCGGGTTCGGGGCGGACGCGGAAGTCGGCATGGGCTTCGGCGAAAGCGATGGTGTTGGTGCGGTCGATGACGAAGACGGCGGGGAGGGGGAGTCGCCAGCTGGCCTCGGTGGCGTTGTGGTAGCTGAGGCCGGCGTTATTGAAGGGGATGTTGATGAGGATGGATTGGAAGTAGCGGCGGTGTTCGGGTGGGATGGTGTAGGCGATGCCGAATTTTTCGGCGATGGCGGCGCCGGGGTCGGAGAGCAGGGGGTAAAGCAGGCCGTGCTGCTGGAGAGTGAAGTTGTTCTGGCGGGTGGTCTGGGGGGAGATGGCGACGAAGAGGGAGTTGCGTCTGCGGAGTTCGGGCTGGAGGTCGCGCCAGGCTTCGAGTTCGGTGATGCAGTAGGGATCCCAGCGGCCGCGGAAGAAGTTGATGACGAGAGGGCCGAGGGCGAGAAGGTCGGCGGAGTTGACGGGCTTGTGGGTGAGGGCGTCTTCCAGGGTGAAGGCTGGGGCTTGGGTTCCGGCTTTCAGGATGCGGTCTTCGATGCCGGTGTTGAAGAGGTCTGCTGTCGCCTTTTCGGAGATGGCGAGACGTTCGGGTTGGACGAGGGCGCGGGTGTTTTGCGTGATGCGGTCAAGCTGGTCCTGTAGTGATTCCCTCGCGCTGGTCGTCATGGCCCCCTCCCTATCAAAATGTGTCAAAGTCTTCGAAGAAAAGACTTTAGCTTTGGACTTCGCGCAAAAAACTACCGGGTTAAATGTTGCAGTCCGGCCTGAGCCGGACTGGTGTGATGGCTGAGTTAATTATATCGGAGGTGTCAAGAGGGCAGCGAGGGTCCTTGATTCGCTCAAGCATCGGCTGTCCGGCTAAACCATGCGCGTCATGCGCGTAAGTATCGCCGAATTGACGCTGGTCGTTCCAGCACAAAGTCCAAGTGCGCTCATCAGGAGTTGAGATACCAAGGGACATTGATAACCACAATACGGTGATTCCCCTTCACAAGCAGCAAAGCTTTGAGAGCTGTGGAACGATGGTTGTGAAGAAGGTAATGATACCAGTGGGCTGACACCAGTTCCGGTACGATCACAGCCACCTTTCTGTCCGGATACTTTCCTTCGACGTTTCGTACGTATTCCAGAATCGGCATAGTGATGAAGCGGAACGGGGAAGCCAGCGTAACGATGGTTGGCGGGGAAATCTCCGAGCCCAGCGTAGCCTCTTCGAGCTGCCGCTGCCATCCGTCGGATGATTGCTCGCCATGCTCCTCGGGACACTCTATATGCAGTACCTGTACCTCTGGCGTGAGCGAGCACGCAAACTGAAGTGCGGCTTCCGAGGCGCGGTCCCATCTTGAAACAGGAACGATAGCCACGGGCGGAGGTTCTTTTACGAGGTGCAGTCGTCGGACCCTGGATTCCGCAGCAATGCGCTGATAATGCTGGTGCACGCTACGCATTAGAAAGATGAGCAACGGAATCATCAGAACCGTAATCCAAGCCCCGTCTACAAATTTTGCAACCAGCACAATGGCGACCGTGCAGCCCGTAGCGATGGCACCTGCGCAATTGACGACTATGTAGAGCTTTGACCGTCGCCCTCCTGTGCGACGCCAATGCATCACCATGCCTGCCTGGGAAAGTGTGAATGCGAGAAAAGCGCCAATAGCGAAGAGTGGGATGAGGCGGTCTGTCACTCCGCCGAAAATGACAAGAATGCCTCCGGACAGAATCGCAAGAACAAAAATGCCCTCCGTATACACAAGGCGACGGCCTCGAATGGCGAAGAACCGCGGGAGGTAACCGTCTTCGGCGATCGCTCTGCATAGACGGGGAAAGTCCGCGAAAGCGGTGTTGGCCGATAGCGAGAGCACGACCAGGATGGATGCAATGGTGATGTAGTACAAGGAGCCCTTGCCGGCCACGGCCGCTGTGATCATTGAAAGCAGGCTCTGGTATCCAGGAGAGCTGGGTTCGGTAGCGGTGATCCCGTAGACACGTGTAAGGTGTGCGATTCCTGCCAGAAACAGAGCGAGCAACACCACAATGACAGTCAGGGTCCGCCGTGCAGTCTTTGTATTGGGATCTTTGAAGGCCATAACCCCATTGCTCACAGCTTCAACGCCGGTCAAAGCAGTGCACCCACTTGCGAAGGCGCGGATGAGAAGCCATGCGCTCACAGCCGCTATCGCATGAGGCGATGGGTGAGGGGGCGAGACTACGGGCTGCGGGTGCCCACCGCCGAGAAGAGCCTTCGTGGTGCCCCAGCCCAGAACCCCCAACAGACAAGCGACAAAGATATAGGTCGGAGCCATGAAAAGAATGCCGCTCTCGCGCACACCACGCAGGTTGACCACCGTGAGGATCACCAGAATAAGTATGCAGATGCCCAGTGTGTGGGGCCCGAGCTTCGGTACGGCAGAGACCAGCGCTCCGACTCCAGTGGATATGCCGACCCCGACATCGAGCAGATAGTCCAGCATCAAAGCCGCGGCCGCGAGCAACCCCAAGCCTCGCCCAAGGTTTTCACTGGCTACGGTGTACGATCCGCCCCCCCGTGGGTAGGCGTCGATCGTCTGCCGGTACGAGAAGTACACGATCGCCAGAAGCGCAATGATGGTCAGGCTGAGGGGCATCACATAAGCGAGAGCTGCTGCCCCAGCCGGAATGAGAATGGTAAGTGCAGCCTCGGGTCCGTAAGCCGCGGATCCGAGGGCATCGAGTCCGAACGTAGGGACGCCAGCTGCGACACCCACCCTCTGCTCGTGGTCCTCCTCCGACGCCAGTGGTCTTCCGAGTAAGGTGTCGAGAATGGACATCCCTCCTGAGATGCTGAGTTTTCATCTGAGGAACCCGAACAGAGTCCATTGCGAATGCGTCTCGCTTTGTTGGTTGCGACGATTGTGCTCCTGGCTCTGAATCTCGGTCAGGGGGTTCTCGAAGATTGAGTGGCGAATATGAAACGAATTGGCACAGAGAGTCACAATGAGGTAGAACGATCACGCTGGCTTTCGGATAGTGAAGCTTCCCACATAACTCTCATCCGTCGCAGCAAGGGCCTGCAGCAAAACGGAGGTCTTTCATGTTCCTGCAACGTTCCACTCTACAGGTACTTTCTTTCGCTGCCGTAGCCTTGTGTTTTTCCGTAGAGCCGCCGGCTGTGGGAGGACAGACCTTTCCTTCTTCCGGTGACACCGTTCCGAATTCGTGGACGGGTCCGGTCTTCAAGCTCCGGCAAGACTATCCCAAGATCAAGCCGGCGGTGGGAACAAAGCCATGGAAGAGCTTCAATTTCAAAACTCAACCCGTTCCCTATCTGCAGAGCGTGCTCTCTTATTGCAAGGAGGGCAACGTGGAGGTGGATTGGCAGCTGGAGAAGAACACGGTTCGGAATTGGTATCACGCGCCCTGGCTCCACACCACTCCGAACGGCCGTGAGTTCGTCCATGGACTGACGGGCGAGAGATCTTCGAGGCCACACGAGCTGGACCCCGCCCAGACAGGTTCCTTCGCAAACTGGGCCGTGGGCTTCTATAACGCGCCGGGAGGCTACGTGATTGGGCAGGTCTGGAAGGATCCGAACGCGCCAAATCCTTCCGCTGTTTTGTTCCCGGATGGCACAGTGACGTGCAAGCTGCTCTTTACGACAGCGCCTGTTGCACAGGTTCCCTACCTAAAGAACTCTTTTGAGTGGCAGGCGAATGCCTCGGCCAGCAGTGGTGGACCGCGGTCGATCCAGACGGTGCGGCTGTTGCAGGTCGACGTGGCCGTCCGGGATTCGCGTGCGAATACGACGACGGGGTGGGTGTTCGGCACATTCGTCTATGACGGCAACGCAGCGGGGGCGACTCCGTGGGACCGCCTGGTGCCTGTCGGGCTGATGTGGGGAAACGACCCTGCCGTTACCGAGCCAACGAAGACGCCTACGACACACCTCGCGGAGACGTTCATCAACCCGGCTGTCGGACCTGCGCAGCATCTTGGCCGTGCGGGACGATTGAACGGCCCGGTCGACAACCCGAAGTCATCGTGTTTGTCCTGCCATTCCACGGCGCAGTGGAAGGCGCTCTCGAACGTCCTGCCGGATGCTAGCGATCCCATGCGCTGGTTCCGCAACATCAAGGCGACCGAGGCGTTCGACCCCGGCCCGGGCCAGCACTCGCTTGGCTACTCCCTGCAGATAGCCCTTGGACTTGAGCGCTTCCATACAGCGCACCCCTCCCAACTGACTGAAACAATCGCCCCAGCAGCAGCGCCGCCATCGAAGAAGACGAAGCCGATCAGCAGGGGCGACGAGGACGATAACTGATAGTGCGAGGCTCCGGTGCTCTCTTGTCTGCGATTGTCATACACTCTCCCAGCTGATAAGACGTTTTGGGGATGTCGAATTCATCTACCCTGACGTGTCGCAATCGTCTCGGCACAATTGCGATGTTGGAGAGTCAAGTGCCGATGATATTGAGGGGTTCACCCTTGGACTTGACCCAATGCTCCGCAGGGTCAGGGAAGACGCAGGGCTCCTTCGTCAGCACGTCTCCGACGTGAGCGATCGCATAGGCCGCCGTACTAGTCGTTGAGGTTCAGAGGTTCAACGTCACCTTTGCGCTGTCGACCACTTTGACCCATCCGGGGTCGGGCGATGCGCTGGAGGCGTATTCGTCGTGCCAGTTCCACCACTCGTATGGTTTGGTTTGGGGGTAGCCTGCGGGCGAGTCCTCCCAGTTTTCCTGGCGTCCGAGCGCGGTCATGTCAAGGTAGCTCCAGACGCTGCCCATGGCTTCGTCGCCGCGGTTGTTGATGAAGTAAGTGCGGAACACTTTGTCGGCTTCGCGGATGAAGGCGTTGGTGCCGTGCCATTCGTCCACGCCGAAGTCGATGTCGAAGCTGTCGGTTATGGTGTACCAGGGCATCTTCCAGTCCATGCGGGTCTTCAGGCGCTCGATGTCCGGCTGCGGTGCGCGTGAGGCGTAGGCAAGAGTGGTATCGCGGGCGTTCAGATGTGCGAGGTTGGAGACCTGGTCGGCTCCGAGGGAGCAGCCGCGGCAGGCGTGGTCGGGCCAGCCGAAGACGCCGGGCTCGAAGAAGGCGCGGTAGACGATCAGCTGACGGCGGCCCTCGAACAGGTCGAGCAGGCTCGCTTTGCCTTTGGGTCCGTCGAACTCGTACTGCTTCTCCACGGCCATCCACGGCATACGCCGACGCTCGGCGGCCAACGCATCGCGCTCGCGCGTGAACTGTTTCTCTTTGGCCAACAGGTTCTCGCGAGCGGCGAGCCATTCATCCTTCGAGACTATTTTGGGTTTCTCCATTGTGTTCGTTGACATCTTGATTTCTCCTTTCAGTAGGGTTCTTATCTACGGCGTTCTTCACGCCGAATTTCCTGATTGCGATTGCCGCGAGTCCGCCCGTCGAGGTGACGCTGCCGGCAATCAGGGCCGCGGTGGTTATGCATATTGGACACATGGTGTCTCCTCATTTGCGGGCGCCGATCGCAGTACGCGCTGTTGTCACCAGACGCCCGTCTCGTTGCGTTCCGCGCGATTTCATCGCGTGATGAGTGGGGCACGGGTTAAGCCGGCTGAGGTTCCGGCTGGAGTACTGAGCGCTCGTCGGCGCTAGGGCCCCAGCTTGACGGCACAGGAACGTCGAGCAGGCGCAGGTAGACGCAGAATTGGCCGCGGTGCTGGTACCAGTGGTTGAGCATGATATTGCGCAGGAAGGCGACGCGCGGCATGGCTGCGATCTCCTGATCGCCGGCGACGATGCGCCAGGTTGCGTTCATGGCGGAGTCAACGAAGCCGGGCAGGACATCGCGCACGGAGGCGACGCTCTGGTCGAAGGCGTCGAGGACCTCCTGCACGGTTGCGGGTTGGGGGAATTGGAAGTCTGGCGGCGGGATCTGGTTCTT
>JAOAPF010000529.1 GCA_025462755.1 Edaphobacter sp. | reverse complement strand
GTGGGTGAAGTAGGGAGAGCCGGCGCAATCTCCCATGGCCCAGACCCCGGGTGCGGTGGTCTCGAGGCGGTCATTGACCTGGAAGTGGCCAGTCGGAGTGGTCTTGATGCCGACCAGTTCGAGTCCCATGTTTTGCGTGTTTGGCGTGCGGCCGGTGGCGACGAGGAGATGTGAGCCCTGGACCGTGGTTTCGCCGCTGGGCAGGGTGAGATGCAGGGTGACGGATTTGCCGGAGGTGCCTTCGACACGCGTCAGTGGGGCGTTGGTGACGATCTCAATCCCTTCGTCGCGGAAGAGCTGCTCGAGGCCTTCGATGACGTCGGGATCTTCGCGGTGGGCGATGCTGGGGTTGCGTTCGACAACGGTGACGCGGGCGCCAAAGCGTCGCATCGCTTGAGCGAATTCGAGGCCGACGAATCCGCCTCCAAGGACGAGGAAGTGTTCAGGAAGGACGGTGAGTTCGAGAGCTTCGATATGGGTGAGTGGCTTCGCTTCGATGAGGCCGGGGATGGGCTCGATGGTGGCGCGGGAGCCGGTGTCGAGGAAGATGCGGTCGGAACGAACCGTGCGCGTGCCGCCCGCATTGAGAGCCACTTCGACGGTCTTCTCGGCGATGAAGCGGCCGAAGCCCATAACGATCTCGGCGTGGCTTTTGGCGAAGTTGGCGAGGTGGACCTGTAAATTGCTATCGACCAGCCGCTGGCGGCGGGCGTTGACGCCGGCCATATCGACGCGCCAGTCGCCGTAGACTATGCCGAACTCGGCACCGCGCTGGAAGAACGAAGCGACCTTCGCACTGTGGACGACGTTTTTGCTCGGAAGACAGGCGACGTTGGGGCAGGCCCCGCCGATGCGCTTGTCCTCAATAGTGATGACGCGTTGCCCCTGCGCGCCGAGGGTCCATGACATGTATTTGCCCGCTTCTCCGCTGCCTATGACGATTGCGTCGTACTGTTCCGGGATAATGGCCATGAAGGAATCTCCGTACATCCGAATATAAGACGACCGGTGCCAGCGGTTGGATGCGAGACAGGTGCGACACGGTCCACTATTGCAGGTGGCGTCGGAATCTGAAACCACCAGTAAACGTGTGGCTTGGGTGGTCGGCTGGTGAGCGCGAAATGAGATGCTTCAGAGGTGTTTTTCTAATGTTCCGCCCGCTCGGGATGATAAAGTCGCCCCATGCTCCCAGACAAGCCGACTCGCCGCGACGTCCTGACCGGGATTGCCGCCGCATCTCTCTTCTCTCGTTCCTCTCTCAAAGCCGAAACCGCGGCCTCCTCGCTCTGTTTCACCAGCGCAGTCGAGATGGCCCAACTCATTCGCGCAAAGAAACTCTCCGCCCGCGAAGCGCTCGCCGAGCACCTCAAGCAAATCGACCGCGTCAATCCCAAGGTGAACGCTATCGTCACTCTCGTCGCCGAGATGGCCATCGAAGCTGCCGCGAAGGCGGACGAGATGCAGGCACACAACGAGCCGCTCGGCCCCCTCCACGGGCTTCCTGTCGCCCACAAGGACCTGATCGATACCCGCGGCATCCGCACCACCTTCGGTTCGCCGCTCTTCAAGGACAACGTCCCAACCGAAGACAACATCATCGTCGAACGGATGCGGCACGCCGGCGCAATCATCGTCGGCAAGACCAATACGCCCGAATTCGGCGCCGGTTCGCAGACCTTTAACAGCGTCTTCGGCGCCACCCACAATCCCTACGACCTGAGCAAGACCTGCGGCGGATCCTCAGGTGGGGCAACGGTCGCGCTGGCCTGCGGCATGGTC
Organism: Edaphobacter sp.; assembly: GCA_025462755.1. GTDB lineage: Bacteria > Acidobacteriota > Terriglobia > Terriglobales > Acidobacteriaceae > Edaphobacter. Next base: position 9,419 of record JAOAPF010000529.1, on the reverse strand, counting down.
CCGGTCGCCAGCGGTTCGGACACGGGAGGCTCGCTGCGCAATCCCGCCGCATTCTGCAACGTCGTCGGCTTCCGCCCCTCCATCGGCCGGGTCCCCAATCCCAAGGCAGGCTTCGGATGGTCCACTCTCAGCACCCAGGGATGCCTCGGCCGATCTGTCGCCGACCTCGCCCTGTCGCTCAGCACTATCGCGGGCCCGGACCCCAATACGCCGCTCGCCATCAACGAGCCCGGAGACCTGTTCGCCCGCCCGCTTGATCGCAGCTTCAAAGGTGTTCGCGTCGCATGGTTCAAAGATCTCGGCGGCGTGCCCTTCGACCCGCGCGTCCGCGCCGTCGTCGATGCGCATCTCGCTACGTTCGAATCTCTCGGCTGCATCGTCGAGCAGGCTGAGCCCGACTTCTCGCCCGCCACGATCTCCTTCCCTGCGTTGCGTGCATGGACGAGCGCCGCTAACTACGGGACGATGTTGCAACAACACCCGGACGCCTTCAAAGACACGCTCAAAGACGAGATCCAGTCTGGCCTGAAGCTGAGCGGCCAGGATATTGCCCACGCCGAGGCCGCCCATAACCTGATGTGGCGCCGCTTCCAGGCTTTCCTTCAGAAGTATGAGTACTTCATTCTTCCCACTACGCAATCGCCTCCGTTCGACGTAAACCTACCCTATCTGACCGAGATCGCCGGCGTTCACTTCGACAACTACATTGACTGGATGAAGTCCTGCTGGTATATCTCGGCCACCGGAAACCCGGCAGCCTCAGTGCCGGCCGGCTTTACGCCTGAAGGTCTTCCCGTCGGCGTGCAGATCGTCGGCCGCGACAAACAAGACTTCAGTGTCCTTCAACTCGCGCACGCATTTGAACAGGCAACTAGTTTCGGCAAGAGACGCCCGGCCATCGCATAGAGGGACGCCGGCTCGCCGAAGTGATCGATTACGAAGACGCATTGTTGAAGCGTCCTGCTGTTCTTGCAACTGCGACATCAGCAATGGCTTCGGGCAGCGATGGTAAGCTTAAAGATTGATGGCACAAGATAAATTGAAGTTGATTCCGCTGGGTGGTCTTGGTGAGTTCGGTATGAACTGCCTTGCGATCCGTTGGCAGGATGACATTATTGTCATCGATGCCGGTCTGATGTTTCCTGAAGAAGAGTTGCTGGGTGTGGACATTGTTGTCCCGGATATCAGCTATTTGACTGACAACCGCGAGAAGGTTCGCGCAATCATTTTGACCCACGGGCATGAAGACCACATCGGTGGTTTGCCCTGGATCTTGTCTGAGCTCAATGTTCCGGTCTATGGCACCGAATTCACCCTGGCCTACGTTGAGGGCAAGCTCGAAGAACATAATCTTCTGGACGATGCGGACTTGAACGAGTTGATTCCCGGCAAGCGTCTGACGCTGGGGCCGTTTTCGATCATGCCAATTCGAGTGACGCACTCGCTGGTAGATTGCGTCGCGCTGGCGATTCATACGCCCGTCGGAGTCGTTCTGCATACGGGCGACTTCAAGATCGATCTTTCACCGCCGGACAATAAGCCATTCGATCTCCACTCGTTCGCGGAGTTGGGCAAGCAGGGCGTGCTGGTGCTGCTGCAGGACTCAACCAACGTGGACCGCAGCGGATACACGCCAAGTGAGCGTGCGGTCCGCCCGCGGCTGGATGAGATTTTTTCGCAGGCCAAGAAGAAGTTGTTCTTCAGCTGCTTCTCCTCGTCGATTCACCGAATTCGGCTGGCGATGGAACTGGCGCATCAGCACGGCCGCAAGGTCGCGATCGTCGGCCGTTCGCTGGACAACTCGACGGAGATTGCGCAGGATCTCGGCTATCTCGATCTGCCGCAGGGGCTGGTCATCAATCCGGGGCAGATCAAAGACACGCCTGCGAACAAGCTGCTGATCATGATCAGCGGGACGCAGGGCGAGCCGATGAGCGCGTTGAGCCGCGCCGCGGTGAACAACCACAAATTCGCGAAGATCGACGTCGGCGACACCGTATTGCTTAGTTCGCGTGTCATTCCCGGCAATGAGAAGTCGATCTACAGGATGATCGATCACCTCGAGCGGCGCAATGCGGATGTCATCTACGACGACGGACATTCCGGACTGATCCACGTGAGCGGACATGGAAGCCAGGAGGAGTTGCGGTTGATGATCAACCTGGTGCGTCCGAAGTTCTTCATTCCGATTCACGGCGACTATCGCCACCTGAAGCGTCATGCGGAGCTCGCCGGTTCGATGGGAGTGGTTGAGAAGACGATTCTCCTGGAGGACGGTGACGTTCTGGAGGTAGATAAGGGCTCGGCTGCGAAGACCGGCAAGATCACTGTCGGCCGCGTCTGCATCGATTCGGGCGGAACCTCGACCGACGTCGTTCAAGACATCGTGATTCGCGACCGCAAGCACCTGAGCGAGGACGGAATCGTGTTGCCGATTATTCAGATCAACAAGCGGACGGGCAAGCTCGAGAACGCTCCTGAGATCGTGATGCGGGGGACGGCGATTGCCGAAGAGAGCTTGATCGCCGAAGCGCGGCAGGTAGTGCAGCGGACGCTCGACGGTTCCTCGGCGGAAGAGAAGGCCGATTACGGTGTGATTAAGGAAAAAATTCGCACTGATCTGAAGCGGTATATCCAGAAGAGCACGAGCCGGCGGCCTTTGATCATGCCTGTGATTCTGGAGATCTGATTCTGTGGTCGGGGAACAGGAAAGCCGCTCCTCATGGGGCAGTTTTTCTTTGCGGGTCATAGTGCCGGGGTGGATTCTCGCTTCGCCGAAGCCGATGACGGCAGCCATGAGATTCGCTAGGCTGGGAAGGCGGCAGGCCTGAAGGTGTTCGGTCAAGATTTCTCGGCCACCGTGGAACGAAGAGCCAAAGCTGTGGGTGAGGCCTTCCATCATGAATTGTTTTCGCAGGATTATCTTCTCTGAAGCGCGTTGTGGCGCTCGCGCGATGTCTGTGTTGCTTGCCGTATTGATGGCTGTAACTGTTACCGCGGGAGCACAGCAGCCGGTCGTGCAGCCTCCATCGCGGCCAAAGGTGGCGCTGGTGTTTGAGGGTGGGGGCGCGCTGGGGTTCGCGCATATCGGCGTAATCGAGTGGATGGAGCAGCACCATATTCCCGTGGACTACGTTGCAGGAACCAGCATGGGCGGCCTGGTGGGCGGGCTGTACGCCTCGGGCATGAGGTCACAGGAGATCGCCGACTTCATGGGCGGAATCAACTGGACGGCAGTGTTGAGCGGACAGGTGCCATTTCCGGCTCTGAGTTACAGACGGAAGGAAGACAAGCTGGCATTTCCGAACCGGCTGGAGTTTGGTTTGAAGCATGGGATCAGCTTCCCGAATGGTTTGAACTCCGGCTCGGCAGTGGGACTGCTGCTGGATGAGAAGATGCTGCCGTACTACGACATGAAGAACTTTGACGATCTGCCGATTCCGTTCCGTTGCGTTGCGACCGACATGACTACAGGCAAAGAGCATGTCTTCAAGGACGGATCGCTGGCACAGGCAATGCGCGCGACGATGTCGATTCCCGGGGTCTTCGCTCCTGTGGAGCATGGCACGCAGGTCTTCTCGGATGGCGGCGCGGTGAATAACCTTCCGGTGAACGTGGCGCGGGCCATGGGTGCAGACATTGTGATCGCGGTGTATCTCGATACGGGGCCATTCGATAAGAAGAGTTTGAGTTCGCTGGTGGGAGTTGCAGGCAGGAATGTTGAAATCATGGTTGCAGCGAATGAGCTGAACAGCATGAAGAGCGCGAATATTCTGCTGAAGGCCGACGTGAGCAAGTTTAGCTCGGGTGACTTCGAGAAGAGTGCTGAGATTATTCCGAAGGGCGTGGAGGTTGCGCAGCAGCATGCGGCGGAGTTGGAAAAATATGCGGTGAAGAATGCCGACTGGCAGGCCTATGTAAAAGAGCGAAACTCCCGTCGCAGGACGGCTGTTCCGGAGCCAACGTTTGTCGAAATCTACGGAATGCATGGAGTGCGGCAGACGGAGATCGCGAATGAATTTACGAAATATGTGAACAAGCCTATTGACACTGCGCAGATTGAGAAGACGATCACAGACCTCCAGGGGACGGGACTCTACTCGAGCATCAGCTATAACCTGACCGATAAGGGCGACAAGACCGGGCTGTTGGTTCGGCCGCGGCTGAAGGAGTACGGACCGCCGTTCCTGAATGTAGGGGTGTTTCTTTCGTCGAACAACGTAAATGATATTCAGCTTGGGCTGGCCGCAAGAGCCACGTTTTTCGGATTGGCGGGGCCCGGGTCGGAGCTTCGTGTGAACGCATCGGTAGGGCAGGTGGCGGCCGCTACTGGCGAGCTTTATAAGCCGCTGGTTGTGGGGAAAAGATATTTTGCCGCTCCGCGCGCCTATTACACGCGTACAGTATCTGCTTTTTTTTCCGGCAGCCAGCAACTGGCGCAGTACACCAAGGAGAAGAACGGCTTCGGTGTCGACCTCGGGTACATCTTCAGTTCGAAGGCCGAGCTGCGCATTGGGGAGGACTACCAGTGGTACAGCGAGAAGCTCAGAATCGGGACGCCGATTGAGCAGGCGTTCCACATCACGCCGTTTGTCAGCAGTGCACGGTTTCAATATCTGGGCCAGGATAGCGTGCAGGTGCCCACGCGAGGCACGGAGTTGCGTACGTTATACACGTACTCCACGCAGACCCCGAATAGTTCAGGCGGCTACTCGCAGTGGGACACGACAATGTCGCACTTCATTCCGGTCGGAAGCCGCGGGATCATCTTTGGCACCGGTTCGGGCGGAACGAGCTTCGGGGCAACGAATCTCGGGCTGGCCGGGTTTTCGCTTGGCGGGCCGCTGCGATTGAGCGCGTACAACCGCGGGGAGCTGCTGGGGAACGATTATTTTCTCGCGCAGACGGGATATCTCCATCGGTTGCTGAAATTAAATCCGGTGATTGGGGATGCCATCTATGGCACGGGATTTTTTGAGATCGGCAAGGTGTGGGGCGGACCCCCGGGGACACCAAACCTGCCGTTCGACGTCTCCGGAGCAGCAGTGATTAAGACGTTCATCGGGCCGATCTATGGCGGTGTGAGCGGCGGCGACAGCGGACACTATGCGTGGTTCTTCGGATTGGGCCGAATTTTCTAAGCGGCACTCCTTCTCCGATTATGATGGCTGCAGGAAGTCGTGGTCAGTCCTGTGCTGTCGCATCTGGATTTGGACGGAGCGAAACCTAACGTTTGGCATCAGTGGCGGCTGGTACATTTTTTTGCTTTAGTGATGCGTGCTACAGAGAGGAAGTAGAGGAGATCAATGAGCGAGTTTGTAACTTTGGATGAGATTCGGGCGGCGAAGCAGCGGATTGCGAGAGTTGCGGTAAGGACGTCGCTTCATCGCGTGGAGCGAGCGCGGTTGCAGATGGGAAAGTTCCCGCAGCCCGACTTCGATCTGTACATCAAGGCGGAGAGCGAGCAGCCGATTGGAAGCTTCAAGCTGCGCGGGGCCTACAACATGGTCTCGCAGCTGTCGCCGGAGGCGCTGCAGCGCGGAGTCATTACCTACTCCAGCGGCAACCACGCGCAGGGCGTCGCCTATGCTGCACGGGCGCTGGGAGCGAAGGCCATCATCGTGATGCCGAACAACGCTCCAGAAGTAAAGAAGGCTGCAACCCGAGCGCTCGGCGCGGAGATTGTTGAGGTGGGCCCGGCTTCGTCGGAGCGAAGGCTCAAGGCGGAGGAACTTGTTACGAAGCATGGATATGCAATGATCCCTCCCTACGACGCGGCTCAGATCATCGCTGGACAGGCGACGTGTGGCCTCGAGATTGTGGAACAGCTCCCGGGAGTGGAGCTGGTGATCTCTCCGGTGAGCGGCGGCGGATTGTTGAGCGGAATTGCAACCGCAGTGAAGCTGGCTGCACAGGCTGGTCTCGCAGACGCGGATGTGAAGGTGTGGGGGGCGGAGCCGGAGTTGGCGGCGGATGCGAAGGAGAGCTTCTACACGAAGACGCTGGTAGAGTGGCCGGCAGCGAAGACTACGCGGACGATCGGCGACGGACTGCGGACGCAGAGCCTCGGCGTGTTGAACTTCGAGCACGTGCTGCGGTTTGTAGATGGGATTGTGACGGTGACCGAAGAGGAGATTCTCGCCGCCATGCGCGTGATGCTGAGTGTGACCAAGCTGGTGCCGGAGCCGAGTGGTGCGGTAACACTGGCCGCCGCTCTCTTTCACGCCGATGAGTTGCCGAAGGCGCGAAAGGTAGCAGTTGTATTAAGTGGAGGAAACCTCGAGCCTGCGCTGCGAGATCAGTTGGAGAAGGAGCTAGCTGCGGCGAGTATCTAGTGGGTATGTTCCCTTTGTTGGTGATAGCGGTTCAGAACGTCCTGCAGGGAGACGACTCCTTCCAGCGATCCCCGCATCGCGCGATTGGTGACAGGCAGCAGTGGCCATCGCTGAAAGTGCGGCAGCGCGCTGGAGAGAGGCAGATCAGGGAAGAGAATTGGCGTTCGCTCCGACCCTAGACGTTCTTCGAGGGTCTGGCTCGACCGCTCGGTTCCAATGGCCATGGAAGATTCTCCGGCGATAGCGGCGGTTGAGTCCGAAAAGAGCGCATCCAATTCCTCTCTTCTCGCGGCGTACCAGAGACCATCACGGCAGTGTATGAGCACAACAGGCGCAGTTTTGCTGTCTTCGTATCGCGCGAGAGACTTTACGGTATCGGGGATCGTCTCTGAGCCTTGCAGAACGGGAACGGTGACGGGCTGCATTGCATCTTCAAGACGCAGATTGCTCTCTTCGCGCAGCTCCTCCATGGAAGGCAGGTAGAGACCATCCTGATGGGTGAGCTCTTCGAAGATGGGCACAGGCTGCAGGACGCGCGAGATGACGTAGGCGATGGTGTTGGCCAGGATGACGGGAAGGACGATGGAGTAGTTGCCGCTGACCTCCAGCACCATGAAGACGGAGGTGAGCGGAGCACGCAGGAATGCCGCAAAGAGAACGCCCATGCCGACGAGCGCGTAGGAGCCGATGGAGCCGGTGAGATGCGGGAAGTACATTTTTTCAAACGAGCCTACTGCCGCTCCGAGCATGGCGCCGATGAAGAGTGTGGGGGCGAACATACCGCCGGGGGTTCCACTGGAGAAGGACAATGTTGTGGCAATGATTTTGAACAGAGCTAAGGCGAGAAGCATTCGCCAGGCGAACTCTGAGTGCATCGCCTGGTCGATCGCCTGGTAGCCCGCGCCCATCACCTGCGGAAATCCGAAGTAGCCGATGCCGCCGACCAGCAGGCCGGCGAGGGCAGGCTGGAGTAGCTGTGACCACTGGGGCTGGCTGCGGAGCTTGGGACGAAGATAGCTGAGCAATTTGGCGAAGAGGAGTGCAGCGAAACCGCCGGCGACACCGAGGGCGGCGTAGGCCAGCAGCTCGCGCGGGTCCCGCAGCGTGACCGTGGGGATGCGGAACATCGGCTCCGGCCCCCAGAAGGAGCGGGCAACGACGACGCTGGATACGGCGGCCAGAACGATAGAGCCGAGGACCGCCGCGCTCCACTGCCCGATGACTTCTTCAATGACGAAGAGGATCGCGGAGATCGGCGCATTGAACGCTGCAGCCAGGCCGGCGGCGGCGCCGATGGGAGCGAAGATGCGCAGCTTCTCCTTCGACATGCCGAAGCGTCGGCTGATCAGCGAGGCGACGCCCGCGCCAATCTGCAGCGATGGATCTTCGGGGCCGAGCGAATGGCCGCTGCCAATGGCGAGCGCCGATAACAGGAACTTGCCGATGACGGTGCGGAACGAGATATATCCGTTGTGGATATACAGCGCGGCCTTGGTCTGGTTGATCCCACTGCCGCGCACGTTGGGGAAGACGAAGCGGGTAAGGAGAGCGATTACCAATCCAGCCAGAGCCGGGACGAAGAGGAGTCTCAGCTGGTGAGGCTGGGGCGAAGAGCCGAGCAGGAGCACGCCCAGCCATTCGATGGCCATGCGGAATGAGACCACCAGTAACCCGGAGATGACACCGATGAAGATGGCGAGCAGGAGGAAGATGCGTTCTTCCCGATCTGGCGCAATGCGAGCGATGATGTCTTCGGCCGCGGTGCGGGTGGTCGATTCCTTTGCCGGGATAGAGGATTGTTTTTCCATTTTGATTACGGTTCCAGAGCGTTCGGAGATTTGGCGAGCAGCAGAAGGAGAGCGTCGTCCCGGGTCGGTGCGCCGCAGATTTGGGTGGTTTGCGTCTCAGTGTCGTAGACCAGCTTCATGACAGCGTCCTGTCCCCCCGCATCGTTCAAAAGCGCGTCACGATTGACGCTGGCTTCTTTGCTCATCCAGCGCGCGCCGAGAGTCTGGAGCGGAGAGGATGGTCCGTTCGCTGCTGAGATCTGAGCATTGCAATGCTCGAAGCGTTTCTTTGCGATGTCGCGCGCTCTGAGGATGCGGCTCACGCGTTCCTTCGGAGGAAGCTTCTTCGACGGCTCAATGCTGAGGATTTGCTTCGAAGTATCGAGCATTGCCTGCAAATCCGAAGGCCAGGGCTGGGTGGGAGCAGAGGCGTCATGCCCATGCTTGGCCCGTTCGAGCAGCCGATACGCCTCTTCGAAGTGACCAAATCCGTACTCCAAACGTCCTGCGCCTTCGAGGGCCTGTTGATTGTTCGGCTCGTGAGCGAGAACCTTTTGGTAATAATTCAGGGCATCGTGGGGAGCGCTGGCCTGCTCGAACAGTGGCGCGAGAGTCAGGGCAAGGCCGACATCATCGGGAGCATTGCTGCCTGCGACGAGCAACTCGGTTCGTGCGCCGCCGAGATCGTGATGTGCGATCAGGTAACGCGCCAGCTCGAGACGGAGGTCGCGCCTCCGAACGATTCCATCCGCTTCCCACGTGCCGTAAATCGCCCCGCGATAGTAGTTGATTGCGGCCTGCATATCGTTCTTCTTCGCAGCGAGGCGCGCGAGACGAAGATTGATAAAGCCGTTACCGGGCTGAGTCTCCCACAGCCCGAGGAAGTAGTTGTAGGCCTCCTCCGTATGACCGGCATCGTCGAGCGCCTGTGCGAGCAAAAGCTCGTAAGAGCGCTCGCCGGGCGCATACGATAAAGCAGCTCTAAGAGCGACGATTGCCTGATCGGGGTGGCCCGAGGCGATTGCCGCCTGTCCACGAGCCGCCCAGCGTTGAGCCAGCTCCGCTCGATGGGTTGCGAAGGAATGAAAGAGAAACGACGTGATCGCGAACAACACAGCGGTGATCATGGCCAGGCTGAGAAAAGTCAGTGCATCGCGAAGTATCAACCTCTGCTTCACGCTCCGATCGTTCTCTGTTTCCCAGGTCATAAGCCGAGTAGCAAATCCGTGCTTTCCAAGAGCACATATCTAGTCTATGGATTGGATGCCGATAGGAATACCTCCGCACCCCGCGGACG
>JAOAPF010000522.1 GCA_025462755.1 Edaphobacter sp. | reverse complement strand
CGATGCTGGTGAAGAGCAGGAGCTTGGACTCGCGGTCGGGGACTTCGCTGAGGAGGAGCGCGCCGCCCGCCTGGGCCATGGCTTCGACCATGAGGACGCCGGGCATGATGGGGTAGTCGGGGAAGTGGCCCTGGAACTGGGGCTCGTTGATGGTGATGTTCTTGATGGCGACGATGCGCTGGCGGGGCACCATCTCGACGACGCGATCAATGAGGAGAAAGGGATAACGATGCGGGAGGAGGGACATGATCTGGACGATGTCCATCGTGGTGGGCGCCGCGGGTTGCTCGTCGTGGTTTTTTTGGGGCGTCGGATCGGGCGTTTCATCGGGCGTGGGATCGCTCATGGCAAGGATGAGTATAAACGGCGCGCCGATGAAGGAGAGCGTGGCTCATCGGGTGGTGGTGAGTTTCCGGATCGCAGGCCATGCGGACGGAATTGAGTTGGGGCGGTTCTGCTGACGGAGTGTTTCGCGGTCTGTGGCATGTCGCCCCAACCAGGCGAGGCAGCGGCTACTGCTTGTCGTAAACATCAGTCCCATCCACCGGCTTGCCGTTTGGGTTCGTCCCTTTGACTTTGGATGTCATCGTTTTCCCATCCTTGGATACGACCATGTGACGGGTCCGGAGCTCTTTGCCATCCTTCGAGTAACTGTTTTCGCGAACATTCGCACTGATCTGCTTGGAGGTGATACCGCTGTTGTCGCCTTCCTGCATACTGCCCGCGCCTCCGCTTATCGGAACGGTGTACTTCACGGAGATCGGCGACCCATCGCTATTTGTGCCGGTGGCGGTTACCAGAAGATTCGGGCCCTGCTCCTCGATCACAAGTGTGATCTCTTTCGGCGGAGTACCCGTCGTATATTTCGTTTTTGCGGTGTTCAGCTTCCATGTACCGGCAAAGGGATCGGCTGCAAAAAGTGGTGTAGCAAATACCAGCAACGTCAACAAACATAGGAGTTTTCGCATAGCAATTGTTACCTCGTGGGCGAGAACTATACTCCTGGGGACTATGCAAGGCAATCGACCGAATCGAATGGCAATCGGAAGACCTCGCTTTGTGTTATTCAACTCAATCTTGATCGCCCCGCAACTCTGAGTCCGTGGTGGTTTGAGATGTTTTTCATGAAACCGCCTAGTCTAGGATGGGCGGTGGATTCGGTGCAGGTGCACTGCTCGAGAGAGACGCCGATGTTTGCGGCCGAGATGGAACGGAAGGCGCTGAAGGGATCTACGTCCGCCAGGCCCACGGTCCTGGCTCTAAAATTCGACGACAGAATCGCAACGCATCGCATGAGTGCTGCCCCACACAAACAGCAGATCCCTCCACTTCGCTGCGCTTCGGTCGGGATGACACATTTATGTCTATAACTTCAGTTGCGCCGGCGTGATGCTTGCACAACAGGCTAACGAAACTGACGTGGCGAGGATTCGAATCATGCGGTGATGTTCTCATGGAATTCTGGTAGCCCTGCTTGCCGAATACTCGGGCGGAACATCGCAGATTTTTGCGGTACTTGCTTTGCTACACTGTCCGGCATGCCTTTCAAACTTGCGTTTATGACCGTAGGAATACTGCGTGAGGCGGTGGGCCATGCGCAGGTGCAGGGGTTTATAGATCGCATCCCTTGTGTGTATGGAGCGGCTGAAGCCAGTGATGGATTTCATGATCGCTCGATTCGTGATGTGGGAACCTGGCTGCATTCGTGGGGGCCGGTTGAACTTCCTGATTGCTTTCCGGCGCCACCGGAGGAGACGCAGATTGCGATGACGCTCAGCTTGTGGAGGGACCTCGAGTCGGTTGCGGCGTTCACCTACCATGGGGCGCATGGAGAGGCGTTGACGAAGAGGAAAGAGTGGTTTGAGAAGTACAATCTCCCGGTGTATGTGGCCTGGTGGGTGGCAGATGATCATCCGATCGAATGGAAGGAGGGCAATGCGAGATTGGAGCATCTGCATAGCCATGGACCTACGGCGGTTGCTTTCAATTTTTCCCGGCCGTTTGATTCGGATGGAAATGCTTGCTTGCTGGATCGGGAGTCGGTGAAGGCCAAAGCTGCCACGAATGCTCAGGTGCAGGGGTAATGATGGGGCACCCGGCCTTTGGTGGCTGGAGTAAGGGGAACAGGCAACAGCAAAGGCAAATGCGGGGGTCTCTCCGATGCGCGACGGACGATAAAACCGTCCGTCGCTTCGGTCGAGATGACGCGGTTTTGAAAGGCGGAGATCATGCCTGAGCAGGTGGTGGAAGTTGGGCGCTTGGGGTGGAACGGGAGAGTTCGAGTTCTTCGGGGGTCATGTCGACGGGGACATCGGCGAAGAGCGGGGTGCTTAGGTAGCGCTCGCCGGTGTCGGGCAGCATGGCGAGGATGGTGGAGCCTTGGGGGGCTTCGGCGGCGATGCGGAGGGCTCCGGCGAAGGTGGCTCCGGAGCTGATGCCTACGAAGATGCCTTCTTTTTTGGCGAGATCCTGACTATGGCGAATGGCTTCGGGGTTGGTGATGCGGAGGATCTGGTGGATGCGGTGGGTGTCTACGGCGTCCTGGGCCAGCTTGGGGATGAAGTCGGGGCTCCAGCCCTGTTGGGGATGCGGCGTCCAGGAGGGGTGGCTGGCGGAGGGAGAGCCGTCAGGGTTACTGGGCTGGGGGATGCCGCTGGAGACCATGGGAGCGGCGTCGGGTTCGCAGAGGATAATTTTTGTTTCGGGGCGCTTCTCTGCGAGGACTCGCGAGACGCCTTTGAGGGTGCCGCCGGTGCCGAAGCCGGTGACCCAGTAGTCGAGTGGTTCGCCTTCGAAGTCGCGGAGGATCTCCTGCGCGGTGGTGCGGGAGTGCATGTCGGCGTTGGCTTCGTTGGTGAACTGGCGGGTGAGGAACCAGCCGTTTTTCTCGGCGAGCTCTTCGGCTTTTTTGACCATGCCGGTGCCGCGCGCGGGGCCGGGAGTGATGACGACCTTCGCGCCGAGGAAGCGCATGAGCTTGCGGCGCTCGATGGAGAAGGTTTCGGCCATGGTGACGACGAGGGGGTAGCCTTTGGCGGCGCAGACCATGGCGAGGCCTATGCCGGTGTTGCCGCTGGTGGCCTCGATGACGGTCTGGCCGGGCTTGAGAGCGCCGGATTTTTCGGCGTCTTCGATGACTCCGAGGGCGAGGCGGTCTTTGACGGAGCCGAGGGGGTTGAAGGCCTCGATCTTGACGTAGAGGTTGATGCCGGCGGGGGCGAGGTGATTGATGCGGACTGAGGGGGTGTTGCCTACGGTGCCCAGGATGTTGTCGAACTTCCGTTTCATCGGTGCTCCTAAGTGGATATGTTTTGTCTGGAGGAACTTCCCTGGATCGTGGCCCGGTATTAATTTCGTCGGGGCGAGAGAGGATGCTGAAAACAGTTCCTTGCCTCGCGCAATAAAAAGCGTACCTCGGGGGCTAAAGCCCCATTGCAAACAGAACACTTGCGGCACGGCTGAAGCCGTGCCCTTAACTAGACAGGATTTTTCCGCAGCCTGTGAAGCCGTGCCCTTAAGCAAGGCGGACTTTCCTGGTCGCCGTTGAAGCCGTGCCCTTAAGTGAGACAAACTTTTTCGACAGCCTTTGCAGCTTTAGACGCCCTTTCAAAACAAGGTACACCCTTCGCTACCACGCAGACCAAACCCTGATCTGCTTTACTGCTTCTTTTTGAGGAGGACGTCGGGGTTGAAGGTTTCGGGGGGTAGGTTTACGTCGTATTCGGCTTTGGTGTAGAAGGTTTGGCTGGCCATGTCGCCGTTGTGATAGCGGGTGATGGTCAGAGCGGTGGGCAGGCCCTGGATGGTGTGGTAGTCATCGTACTCTTCGGCGTCTTCGTCGTGGTCTTTGAAGGTGGTGTTGCGCCACTGGAAGGTGCGGCGGCGGGGGAGATGGGTGGTGGCGTCGATGTCGACGGTGACGGCGTCGTTGTTGTCGCTGAGGATGGTGACTCGTTCGGTGATGCGGCGCTCGACCATGGTGCTGCCCTCGTCGATGACGACGACGCCGGGAGCCTTGAGCCAGACGCGATAGATGGATTCGATGGAGTGATCCTGGCGGCGGTAGAAGTCGTCGACCTGGTCTTTGGGGAGGGTGGTGTTGCCCTTGTAGGTGACCTCGTGGCCGGTGTTGTTGATCCAGATCTGGACGATGTCGATCTTTTTGCCGGGGAGGATCATGCTCTTGTCGGTGATGAAGCCGATGCGCTGAGCCTCAGGGCGGTCTCCACTGGCGAACTGGTGGATGGCGGTGAAGTCGATGACGATGCCGTTGGGGGCGCCCTGGAAGAAGCGGCCGGAGTGGCCGTAGACGCGGATGTTGTGGCGATTGAGCCAGGCGTCGCCGCCAAGGGCTTCGAGCATCTGCTCGAGGAGCTTGCGGCCGCGCTGCTCCTGGGTCTGGTCTGTTGGGTGGGTGGGGCCGGCGTTGGGGATGTCTCGGGCTTGCGCCCGGAGGGGAAGGGTGGCGGTGGTGAGGAGGCCGATCGCGATGAGGAGGGCGATCTGCAACAGTACCGGCATTTCAAGCAGACCGCAGGTCCTTCGACTGCGCCGCTCGCGACGAGACTGCGAGAGCCTCCGCTCAGGATGACAGTTTCTATACCAATCAATCATTTGAGTTTCACCCATTGTCGATACATCCTACTGTCCTGTATTTAAAATTGGCGACATAATCGCAACGCTAGCATGAGTGCTGATCCACACAAACAGCAGATCGCTATTCGACTTCGCTCAGGGCAGGCTCTCCACTTCGCTTTGCTCCGGTCGGGATGACAATTTATGTCAATCACTTGAGAGACGGGACCACCTTAGCCGGCGAGGACTGCGCCGCCGTTGACGTTGAAGATCTCGCCGGAGATGAAGCCGGCGAGGGGCGTACAGAGGAAGAGGATCGGCGCGGCGATCTCGTCGACGTGGGCGGCACGGCCGAGCGGGATCAGGGACAACAGCTTCTTGGACGTTTCGGGATTGCTAAGGACGTCGGAGGACATCTCCGTGGCGACCCAGCCGGGGGCGACGCAGTTGCAGTGGATGCCCTGGCCGATGAGTTCGGAGGAGAGGCTTTTGGTGAGGCTGATGAGAGCGCCTTTGGTGGCGGCGTAATCGGCGTGGAAGGCTTCGCCGCGCTGGCCGGCGGTGGAGCTGACCAGGACGATGTGTCCGCGGACTCCGTTCATGAGCGGTTGCGACTGCATTTGGGCGACGGCAGCGCGGACTACGCCGAAGACGCTGTCGAGGTTGGTGCCGAGGGTGTCTCGCCACTGGGCGGTTGTCATGGTGGCGATGGGGGCGTCGTGGGAGGGCCAGATGCCGTGGTTCAGGATGGCGCAGTCAAGGCTGCCGAAGGCGGCTATGGCGGCGATGACGAGGGCCTGGCCATCTTCCGGAGTATAAAGAGGTTGCTGGATGGCGCGGCAGAACTGGGGGCCGCCGCACTCCTGAACGAGGGCTTCGGCCTGCTGGGCAGAGGTGCGGTAGCTGAAGACTACCTTTGCGCCAGCCTGATGGAAGAGGCGGACGGTGGCTGCGCCGATTCCGCGGGAGCCGCCGGTGATGAGGGCGACTTTGCCCGCGAGCGACATGACGACACCAGAGTTCGTGCTATTGGGCATATACTCGACGCTATCGAATCAGTCTTCTGGACGCAAGTTACGCCGGCAGTGAGAGTTCTTACCCAATCCTTTTGAGGAGCTGACAGCCTATGAAGATCGCCGTTATTATCGCCCGGATTCTGCTGGGACTTCCCTTTCTCGTCTTCGGACTCAACGATTTCTTTCACTTCATCCCGATGCAGCCTATACCGGGCGACGCGGGCATCATGGTGGGAATCATGTATACGCATGGATGGCTCATCTTCCATGGCCTGCTGTATGTGATCGCCGGCGTGTTGCTGCTGGTTGGGCGCTATGTTCCGGTTGCGCTTGTGATTCTTGGGCCGATTATTGTGAATATCCTGGTGTTTCACCTTACGCTGGCGCCTACGGGAATGGGGCCTGGGCTGGTTTGTACGGTGCTGGAAATCTTTTTGATCTGGGCGTACTGGCCGGCTTTCCGGGGGATCTTCACTCCTCGCCTGGAGGCTTGGTAGGCGGGCTGGTTTGGCTCGAATGCCAGTGCAAGTACGATTCAGGTTCTGGTGGGAAAGGACGGAGAGTGGCGGCCAGCCGCGGTACCTCGGGATCCTTCGCTGCGCTCAGGATGACGGAAAGAACGTGACAGCCACAGAGTAACGGCAGAGCAAAGACGACGGCGTGTGGCGGTCCGACGACATTTCACCCACCCATCGCCAGATGCGCGATGGATGGGGCTCCGGGCCTTTTTGGCCTGCAAGCGTTTTGTCCGCTAGTTTGGGCCTGGCTAGCTGAGAACGGGGAGTTGGAGGGTGGTGCCGATGGGGACGTTGTTGGGGTCGGCGATGTTGTTGGCTTTGGCGATCTGAGGGTACTTGTTGGCGTTGCCGTAGAAGAGCAGGCTGATAGCCGAGAGTGTGTCGCCGGATTTGATGGTGACGGGCTGGGTGTCGCCGCCGGTGTTGCCGATTTCGTGCTTGAGGTCGGAGTAGGTGGGGTCGACTTTCTTGATGTGGTCCCAGACCCGCTCGAGAACGACTTTTGAGGGTACAGTGCCTTTGATGTGGAGTTGCTCGCCGGCCAGGTCAACGGCTTCGAGGGTGGCGCCGTAGGGGGCGAAGCGTTGGAGGGATTCGATGACTGGGGCGTACTTCTTTTTCAATGCTTCCAGATCTGCCATGGGCACACCTTTCCTTTGGTCAGCGTGGCTGACGGTTATGTCGTGCTGGGTTTTGTTGTGATGCGGGAGCCCGGGTGCCGGTTGGGCCGGAGATTTGGCCGACTAAGAGGAAGGCACTATGCGAATTTGCTGAGGAGCTGCTGCGCCATGCTGCCCATTGAGCTGACTGGGGCGGGGTGGCCGTTGGGAGCAAAGTGATGAATCACCATGGGCAGGACAGTGGCGAGAGCGATCTGGACGACCTGAGGGGAGACTCCGGCTTTCTCTGCGGTTTTTTCGATGAGGCCTGTGCCGCTGAGGCCCTGCTGGACCTGCTCGGGGGTTGCGGTGGCGGCCTGACCGGCGCCCCAGGAGTTGACGTGGCCGGCCATGCCGTTGTTCTTGAAGGCATCGAGGACGCCCTGAACGCCTTCAGGATGCTGGGTGAGGGCTTCGATGAAGCCTCCAGCTACCTTGGCCTGGTCGGTTCCGGCGGCTGCTCCGGTCTGTCCGGCGAGTGATTGAATCATGTCCATAATTCCCATGGCTTTTACCTCGCCCCAATGGTAGGCCGGTTTTTCGGAGCGTGCCGCGACGGGAAGGTAAATTTCTATCGGGTTGGTTGAGTTTTTGCTTTTTTATAGCTGGATGAAAATTGATCGAATCGATTTGTTGGGTAAGATGACTTGGCTGAGGGCACGTTAGCCTGGCTGGCTGATGCCGTTATTGGCTTGTGTCTTCCATGTGAATCAAAGCCCAAGTGCTAGTAGTTTTGGGAGTTCGCCCTGGTGCGTCGCACGGATATTCTTCGTACAAATGGGGTTCACAAATATTGCTGCTTTCCGGGCGATCCGGCTAGCGGCTGCGTGGCTTGGTTCTGTTAAGGGATCGGGAGAAAGGCTCGAATGAGGACCGCGCAATTCGCTCTCAACTTTCTCTTTGAAGGTCACAGGACCTGGAGCGCCGACTGGATATGGGGCTGCCCCTTGATCGTGGTAACCGTCATCATTCATGTACTGGGCCTTGGGTACATAGGCCAAAAGGCGATCCTGATGTACGGCGATGCGATGAAACACCGCCATCCGACAGGTACGTTCTCCATTGTCGTAGGTGCAACAGTCCTGCTGGCGACAGTTTTGCACGCGTTTGAAACCGGCCTCTGGGCGATTGCCTATGTTTTCGTCGGCGCCTTGCCGGATTTCAGATCGGCGATGCTCTATTCGATGGGCGCGATGACGACTTACGGACATCAAAGTCTGTATCTGGAAGACAGATGGCGGCTGCTGGGAACAATCGAGGCGCTTAACGGGTGGCTGCTCTTTGGATTGTCGACGGCCTTTCTCTTTTGGCTGATTCAGGAAGTTTCGCCGAATAATCGAACTGGGCTCAACGGTTCGAGCCCCACGTGACACAGTCGCGGGTTGGATCGACCGTATTCAGGCTCTGACAGCTCGCGACGCTGGTGACCTTGGGGACTTTGCCGCCGAAGGGTGTGAGTTGAGGGGGGCCAAGGACGCCGAGAGCGGTTACGTCCCAGGATGTTGGGATGAGAGTGCCGTGCTTGATGTTGAGGATGAGGGGGTCCGGAACCGGGTTGTGTTTGGTGGGGTCGAAGGTGATGGTGACTTTGTTCCTCTCCTGCTTCCAGTTGGCATGCCAGGTTTGGGGGTCCTTGTCGTGCCACTTCTGCTGGAGGATGGCGGTGCCGTCGGCGGCGAACTCGACGAGGAGGACACGATGCACCTGCGCCGATATGCCGCCACTGCCGGAGTAGAAGCCCTGGAGCTTTTCTGCTGCGCGGGCGAAGGGCGAGAGAGCTACGCCTAACAGGAGGAGAGCCAGGACAGAGTGGCGTTGGGTTGGCATGGGTGCCATCGTACACAAAGGGCGAGTCTCTGATAACTGAGAGTTTTGATAGATGCCTGTTCCGGATCGTGCTGGGGCGGGCGGTCACCGAGGAACGGCCACGAAGAGCGGCGTTAATGTTCATTGCTTCAGGAACGAGATAGACTTAGGGGCTATGAGCGATCACGGCAAGACTGCAATTTCTACCAAAGAGGCCCCTGCTGCTATCGGGCCGTACTCCCAGGCGGTACGGGTGGGGGATATGTTGTTTGCATCGGGGCAGGTGGCGCTGGATCCGGCTACGGGACAGCTGGTTGCCGGCGGGATTACGGAACAGACGACTCGGGTGCTGGAGAATATAAAGGCTGTGCTGGCGAAGGCTGGGCTGGATCTTAGCCATGTGGTGAAGACGACGGTGTTTCTGAAGACGATGGGGGACTTCGCGGCGATGAATGAGGTGTATGCGAAGTATCTTGCGCCGGAGGGCGTGGTTGCGCCGGCGCGGTCGACTGTGGCGGTGGCGGGGCTGCCAAAGGATGCGCTGGTGGAGATCGAAGTGATCGCTAAGGAGACTTCGGGGGCGTAGCGTAGGCGGCTGAAACATAACAGGCGGTTTGGCATCAAATGCTCAGAACCCTAAATGGAAAAGGAGGCTGGAGCGATGGCCGAGACAAAGGTTGAGAAGATGTACAAGACTGAGGCGGAGTGGAGGGAACTACTGACTCCGGAGCAGTTTCATGTGATGCGCGAGGGCGGGACGGAGCGTGCGTTTACCGGGGCACTGGTGAACAACCATGATGATGGGATTTACCACTGCGGGGCCTGTAATGCGCCTCTGTTTACCTCGGATAAGAAGTTCGATTCGGGGAGTGGATGGCCGAGCTTCTGGAATCCGGTTTCAGCGGATGCGATTGAGGCAGTGGAGGACACTTCTCACGGGATGAAGCGCGTGGAGGTGAAGTGCGCTACCTGCGGAGCTCACCTGGGGCATGTGTTTCCGGATGGGCCTACGCCTACTGGGCTGCGGTATTGCATCAATAGCACCTCTTTGGGTTTTGAGAAGCAGTAGGGTTCCGGTTTTTGAGGCGTGCCGGCGGCTGAGGTAGAGAAGCAGTTTTCTCCACTGCGGCGGCAGGTGCGCCGCCTGCGGTCGAAATGACGTCACTTTGGGTGCGCATTTTGTGGTGCGCTTCGGGTGGTTTGCGGCTTCAGTTTTGGAGCCACGCAGGAAAAGCCCCAGCCGGCTTCTACGCGGCTGGGGCGACCTATTTCTTATAGTTTTGTGTGGTTAGCCTTTGACGACTTTGCCGGTCTTGATGCAGCTGGTGCAGACTCGCATGCGCTTGCTTCCGCCGTCAACTTTGGCCTTGACGGGCTGGAGGTTCACGTTCCAGCGGCGGCGGGTGGTGTTGTGGGCGTGCGAGATGTTGTTGCCGAACTGCGGGCCTTTGCCGCAAAGATCACATTTGTGTGCCATGACTTGCTCCAATCCTGAGTCGCAGAAGTTTCCCGGGAATCGAGCGTGAGTGAATGTAGCCTCAAACGATGCCGGGGGAAGAGTCAGGTACGGGGCGAGTAATAGCTCCCGACCTCTACCGGGTGAACGGTAGTCTGCCGATGTTTGAATCATATCATGCAAGGGGTTGCGGGCTCAATTGGCGGTGCTGTGGCGGGGATTGGATTGGACTGGCGTTCGCTGGGGATTCGAGGGACGGGTTCGAGGAACTGGATCGAAAGTTGAAGACGGACTGAGGATGGGCTGAGATACTGTTGAGGAGCATCTCATCTACATTGCTGTCTTTCTGCCGGTCACGCGTCACGCGGAGATTGCGGAACTCATGTTATTGAATTTTGAAGGCCAAGGCCGGCACGGCTGAGTCTTTAACCACCTGTCCATGCGTCGATAACAGTAACAACGGACACGCTGCGAACCAAGTCCACACAAGAAAAAATTCAGATGTGGCAAAAAGGGAGACGGATTGCCAGCCGATTCAAACGAACACCCAACTATTGGGCCGGACCATCAACTTCTGGCTCCTCCTCCAACATCATCCCGACGCAAGATCGTGCGGGTTATTGTCTGGATTGTCCTGCTGCTGATCTTTGCCGTGGGATTTCTGCTGGTTATGCGGCGCCGCGATGACACAACAAAGACTGGTGGCGGACGGGGGCGGGGCCCCGGCGCGGGCGGGCCGGTGACGCTGACGGTTGCCACGGCGAAAAAGGGCAACATCGGCGTTTATCTGGATGCGATCGGCACGGTGACGCCGGTGTATACGGCTTCGATCACAAGCCAGGTGACCGGGCCGGTAGTTGCGGTGCACTTCAAGGAGGGGCAGATCGTGCGTAAGGGCGAGCCACTGGTCGATATCGATCCGAGACCGTTCGAAGCGACGCTGCTGCAGGCGCAGGGCGTTCTGGAGCGGGATCAGGCGATTCTGGAGCAGGGGATGATGGATCGCGACCGGTATCGCGATGCCTGGGCGCGAAATGCGATTCCGAAGCAGACGCTGGATGACCAGGAGAAGATCGTGATGCAGCAGGCGGGCACGGTGAAGAATGACCAGGGGACAGTGGCGTTCGATCAGGTGCAGCTTGGATACTGCCACATTACGGCTCCTATTGCCGGCCGAGTGGGGTTGCGGCTGGTGGATCCCGGCAACGTGGTACAGGCGTCGGGTACAGTGACGCTTGCAGTGATTACGCAGTTGCAGCCGATCACAATCATCTTCACGATTCCTGAGGACAGTCTGGGGCAGGTTCAGCCGCGGCTTCGGGTGGGAGCGAAGCTTCCGGTAGACGCATATGACCGGGCAGCGCTGAAGAAGATCGCGAGCGGATCGCTGCTGACGCTGGACAACCAGATCGACACGACTACGGGAACGGTGAAGGCGCGCGCCTCGTTCGAGAATAAAGACGCCGCCTTGTTCCCGAACGAATTTGTGAACGCGCGGCTGCTGGTGAATACGCTGCAAGGAGCGACGATTATTCCCTCTTCGGCGATTCAGCATAACGGCACGGCTGCGTTTGTTTATGTGATTCAGGACAACACAGCGCATCAGCGGCCGGTGAAGCCGGGGGTGAGCGAGGGCAATAGCACTGAGGTTGAGGGGGTCGAACCGGGAGAGGTTGTCGCCGACAGCAGCTTCGACAAGCTGCAGGATAAGGCGAAGGTTGTTATTTCGAAGCAGCCGATTCCTGGCAACCCAATCGGGAGGAGTGCTCCTTGAGCCCTTCGCGTCCTTTTATTCTGCGCCCGGTGGCGACATCGTTGCTGATGGCCGCCATTCTGCTGGTTGGGATTGTGAGCTACACGCAACTGCCGGTTTCGGCGCTGCCTGAGGTTGACTATCCGACGATCCAGGTACTGACCTTCTACCCTGGCGCGAGCCCGCAGGTGATGGCGACGACGGTGACGGCGCCGCTGGAGCGCCAGTTTGGGCAACTGCAGGGGTTGAGCCAGATGACCTCGTCTAGCTCCGGCGGGA
Organism: Edaphobacter sp.; assembly: GCA_025462755.1. GTDB lineage: Bacteria > Acidobacteriota > Terriglobia > Terriglobales > Acidobacteriaceae > Edaphobacter. The sequence continues at coordinate 9,064 of JAOAPF010000522.1, read as the reverse complement.
CGTCGGTGGTGGTGCTGCAGTTTAATCTGAGCCTGAACATCGACGTTGCGGAAGAAGAGGTGCAGTCGGCGATCAATGCGTCGTCTAGTTTTTTGCCGGCGAACCTGCCGGCGCCGCCGATCTACAGCAAGACGAATCCTGCTGACGCGCCGGTCCTGACGCTGGGGATCACGTCGAATACGATGCCGCTCTCTCAGGTCGAGGATCTGGTTGACACGCGACTGGCGCCGAAGATCTCGCAGCTGAGCGGCGTGGGACTCGTGAGCATCAGCGGCGGCCAGAAGCCGGCGGTGCGCATTCAGGCGAATCCGACGGCGCTTTCTTCGTATGGGATCAACCTCGAAGACCTGCGCACGGCGGTGACGCAGAGCAGCGTGAATGCCGCCAAGGGAAACTTCGACGGGCCGCGGCAGGACTATCAGATCGACGCGAACGATCAGCTGGTGACCAGCAAGGACTACCGGAGCGTGGTTGTGGCTTATCGCAACGGTGCGCCGGTGATGCTGACTGATGTTGCGAAGATCGTCGATGGGGTGGAGAACTCGACGCAGGCGGCGTGGATGAACGAGACGCCGGCGGTCATTCTGAATGTGCAGCGGCAGCCCGGCGCCAACACGATCAGCGTGGTGAAGAGCATCAAGCAACTGATGCCGCAGCTGGAGAACAATCTTCCCGCGGGGATCGACGTCAAGATCATGACCGATTTGACGACGCCGATCCAGGCATCGGTCGACGACGTTGAGTTTGAGTTGCTGCTGACGGTGTTCCTCGTCGTGCTGGTCATCTTTCTGTTTCTGCGCAACCTCTACGCGACGGTTATTCCGAGCGTGGCGGTGCCGCTGTCTCTGGTCGGCACCTTCGCGGCGATGTACCTGCTGGGCTACAGCTTGGACAACCTGTCGCTGATGGCGCTGACGATCTCGACTGGCTTCGTTGTTGATGACGCGATCGTGATGGTGGAGAATATTTCGCGCTATCTCGAAGAGGGCGACTCGCCGATGCAGGCGGCGTTGAAGGGCGCGGAACAGATCGGTTTCACGATTCTTTCTTTGACGGTTTCGCTGATTGCGGTGCTGATTCCGCTGCTCTTCATGGGAGATGTGGTCGGGCGGCTGTTCCGGGAATTTGCCGTTACGCTGGCGGTGACGATCATTGTGTCCGCGGTGGTTTCGCTTACGCTGACGCCGATGATGGCTTCGCGAATTTTGAAGCACAATCCGCATGAGAAGCAAGGGCGGATCTATCAGGCCTCCGAGCGTGCCTTTGAAGGAATGATCAACTTCTACGGACGCACGCTGAAGGTCGTGCTGCGTTACCAGACGATCACGCTTCTGGTGGCGGTTGCGACGCTTCTGTTGACTGTGTACCTGTACGTCATTATTCCGAAGGGCTTCTTCCCGGTGCAGGACACGGGCGTGATTCAGGGGATTACGCAGGCGTCGCCGACGATTGGTTCCAAGGGGATGGCGGAGAAGCAGAAGGAGGTTGCCAGGGTGGTGCTGCAGGACCCTGCGGTGGAGAGCCTTTCCTCGTTCATTGGCGCGGACGGCACGAACACCACAATCAACAGCGGAAGGATGTCGATCAATCTGAAGCCGTTGGAGGAGCGCAACCTGAGCGCGTCGGACGTGGTTCGCAGGCTGCAGTCGAAGCTGCAAAACGTGCAGGGCATTCAGCTTTTCATGCAGCCGGTGCAGAACATTACGGTGGATGACCGGGTGAGCCGCACGCAGTACCAGTACACGCTGGAGGATCCGGACCCGAATGAACTGAATGACTGGACCAATCAGTTTGTCGCCAAGTTGAAGGAGTTGCCTGAGCTCGAAGATGTTGCGACGGACCAGCAGATGGGCGGCCTGGCGGTGTCTTTGGTGATTGACAGGGCGACCGCTTCGCGGCTGGGTGTGGCGCCGACGACGATCGACAACACGCTCTACGACGCATTCGGGCAGCGGCAGATCAACACGATGTACACGCAGCTGAACCAGTACCACGTGATTCTGGAGGCGGAGCCGCAGTTTCAACTCGACCCTGAAAAGCTGCACCATCTTTATATTGAATCGAACTCTTCGGCGGGGCTGAGCGGCGCGCCCGCTTCGTCTTCTTCGGGTAAAGGTTCGACGTCGGCCGGCTCGAACGCGCTCACGGGAACGGCGTTGTTTACGCCTTCAGCGAATACGCTGTCGCCGCCGGTGAACGCTCTGACATCGAGCACGACGACCTCTACGTCGAGCCGGGGGGTGAACTCGGCGGGCGCGACCAGCTCTGCCTATAGCAGCGCCGTGCCCCTCAGCGCCTTCTCGCACTTTGAGACGACGACGGAGGCGCTTTCGATCACGCATCAGGGACAGTTCCCGGCGATTACGGTTTCGTTCAACCTTGCCCCGAACGCTGCGCTGGGGGGCGCGATTTCAGAGATCACGAAGGTGCAGCAGGAGATGCACATGCCTGCGAGCCTGCAGGCGGATTTTCAAGGAACGGCGGCATCGTTCCGGAACTCGCTGTCGAATATGCCGCTGTTGATCCTGGCTGCTCTGGTGACGGTGTATATCGTGCTGGGGGTTCTGTATGAGAGCTTCATCCATCCGATTACGATTCTTTCTACTCTGCCTTCCGCGGGCGTGGGCGCGTTCCTCTCGCTGATTCTCTTCCATCAGGACCTGAGCGTGGTGGCGATTATTGGATTGGTGCTGCTGATCGGTATCGTTAAGAAGAACGGCATTATGATGGTGGACTTCGCGCTCGAAGCGGAGCGCCATCAGGGGCTGGATGCGACTGAAGCGATCTATCAGGCATGCCTGCTTCGCTTCCGTCCGATCATGATGACGACGATGGCGGCGCTGCTGGGCGGGTTGCCGCTGGCGTTTGGCACGGGTATCGGCTCGGAGTTGCGGAGGCCGCTGGGTATTTCGATGGTGGGCGGATTGCTTCTGAGCCAGATACTGACGCTGTATACGACGCCTGTGATCTACATTTTCTTCGACAATCTGGCGACGCGGTTCTCGAAGAAGAAGACGAAGGCGGAACATGCTGGAACACGCGAGCCTGAGAGGGCGGAGCTGTCATGAATCTCTCTTCGCCATTTATCCATCGGCCGGTGGCGACGACGCTGCTGACGGTGGCGATCGCGATTGCGGGGGCGATTGCCTTTACCGTGCTCCCAGTGTCGCCTTTGCCGCAGGTGGATTTTCCGACGATCTCGGTGAACGCGGGCCTGCCGGGCGGGAGTGCGGAGATCATGGCGTCGTCGGTGGCTACGCCGCTGGAACGGCAGTTCGGCCATATTGCCGGCGTGACGGAGATGACCTCTTCGAGCAGTCTGGGCTCGACGTCGATCACGATCCAGTTTGATCTGAGCCGTAATATCGATGGCGCTGCGCGCGATGTTCAGGCTGCGATCAATGCGGCGCGCACGTATCTGCCAGCGAATCTGCCGTCGAATCCGACTTATCGCAAGGTGAACCCGGCGGATGCGCCGATCATGATTATTGGGCTGACCTCGGACAAGTATGGCCCGGACAAGCTGTACGACGAGGCTTCGACGATCATCCAGCAACGGTTGTCGCAGATCCAGGGCGTGGGACAGGTAAACGCCGGCGGTGGCGCGCTGCCGTCGGTGCGGGTTGAGGTAAATCCGACGAAACTGTCCAGTCTTGGGCTCACGATGGCGAATCTTCAATCTGTGCTGAGCATTCAGAACTCGAGCTTAGCTAAAGGACAGATCACCAACGGAGATATTTCGGCGGACATTGTTGCCAACGATCAGATTTCGCATGCGGAGGAGTATAAGCCGATCATCGTTGGTTATAACAAGGGTGCGGCGGTGCGACTGTCCGATGTGGCGGACGTCGTCGACTCAGTACAGAATGTGCGGGCCGCGGGGTATCTGAACGGCAAACGCGCGGTGACTCTGATCGTCTTTCGGCAACCGGGCGCGAACATTATCGACACGGTTGACCGGATTCGGGCGGCGCTGCCTTCGGTGGAAGCATCGATTCCCGAGGGGATCGACACGACGATCGTTCTGGACCGCACAACGACGATCCGCGCGTCGGTGAGCACTGTCGAACAGACGCTGTTGCTCTCGATCGCGCTGGTGATCGTCGTCGTTTTCTTGTTTCTTCGCAACGGCCGGGCCACGCTGATTCCGGCGGTTGCGGTTCCGGTATCTCTGATCGGGACCTTTGCTGTGATGTATCTCTGCGGCTACAGCCTCGACAATTTGTCCTTGATGGCGCTGACGATTTCTACCGGCTTTGTTGTGGACGACGCGATCGTCGTGATGGAGAACATCACGCGGCATATTGAAGATGGCATGGAGCCGTTCGCTGCGGCGCTGAAGGGAGCGAAGGAGATCGGCTTTACGGTTTTCACGATCAGCATGTCGCTGATTGCTGTGTTTATCCCGCTTCTGCTGATGGGCGGGATTGTGGGAAGGCTGTTCCGGGAGTTTGCTGTCACGCTGTCTACGGCCATTATGGTGTCCATGGTCATCTCCCTGACGACGACGCCGATGATGTGCGCGTACATTTTGAAAAACCCTCACAAGGAGAAGCATGGCCGGCTGTACAGGGCGACGGACAGGGTCTTCGATTGGGTGCTGTCGCTCTACCGGCGCAGCCTCCATTGGGTGCTGGAGAACCCGGTACTGGTTCTTACTGTCTTGTTCCTTACGATCGCGCTCAACGTTGCCATTGCCATCAAGATTCCGAAGGGTTTTTTCCCTTTGCAGGATACGGGCTCGCTGGGTGGGGCGGTGCGGGGACCTCAAGACGCCTCCTTCTTTGCGATGAACGACGCAATACAACGAATATTGAAGGATGTAACAAGCGATCCCGCGGTCCAGAATGTGATCGCGTTTACCGGGGGCGGGGGTGGAGGCGGAGGCGGGGGCGCTTCCAATACCGGCAATATGTTTATTTCGTTGAAGCCGCTGGAAGAGCGAGGAATCAGCGCTTCGGACGTCATCAACCGTCTCCGTCCCAAGTTGAACAGGGAGACGGGAGCGTCAGCGTTTCTGCAGGCGCAGCAGGATCTTCGTATAGGCGGACGCGGCAGCAACGCGCTGTATCAATACACGATTCAGGCGGATAGTCTTGCGGATTTGAATACCTGGGGACCCAAGCTGCTCGCCGAGATGATGCACCTGCCCGGCTTTCAGGACGTCAGCTCCGACCAGCAGAATGGCGGTCTGGATGAGCGGCTGAGCTATGACCGCGTGACCGCTGCGAAGCTGGGCCAGACGGCGCAGTCGCTCGATCAAGCACTGTACAGCGCCTTCGGTCAGTCGCAGGTCTCGATCATCTACACGCAGTTGAACCAGTACTACGTTGTGCTGGAGGTCGCGCCGGAGTACTGGCAGACGCCGGAGGGGCTGAAGAACATTTATTTCCATCCTCCGGGGACCAGCAGCACGACCGCGAGCGGGAATGTACCGCTGTCCGCGATGGCGTCGAACAGGACGAACACGACACCGCTTGCGTTGAACCATACGGGGCTGTTTCCTTCGGTTACGGTTTCGTTCAATCTTGCGCCGGGTGTTTCGCTGAGCGATGCGACGCTTGAGATTGCGCAGATGCAGCAGAAGCTGGGCACGCCTTCGACGGTGCATGGATTTTTCGCTGGAACATTGCTTGCGTACCAGCAGTCCCTGGGGACGGAGCCGCTTCTGGTGGTGACTGCGATTCTTGCGATTTTTATTGTTCTCGGCGTTTTGTATGAAAGCCTTGTGCATCCGATTACGATTCTTTCGACGCTGCCTTCGGCGAGCGTGGGCGCGATGATGGCGCTGATGCTGTTCAAGGAAGATCTGAACGTCATCTCGATCATCGGTATCGTGCTGCTGATCGGGATTGTGAAGAAGAACGCGATTATGATGATCGACTTTGCCCTGCAGGCGGAGCGCGAGGGCGGCCTGAGCACTGAAGATGCGATCTTCCAAGCGTGCATGCTTCGCTTCCGCCCGATTCTGATGACGACGATGGCGGCGCTGTTTGGCGCTCTGCCGCTGGCGTTTGGGAGCGGCACGGGCGCGGAACTGCGGCGGCCGCTGGGCATCACGATTGTCGGTGGCTTGATCGTGAGCCAGATGCTGACTCTCTACACCACTCCCGTGGTTTATCTTGCGCTTGACCGTCTGCGGCTGCGGGTGTTGGGGAAAGAGCGCGATACGTTTAATCCTGCGGAGGGTGCTACCGCCGGTGCGGAGTAAATTGCCATGTTCAAAACTATGAATGACCTTCGATTCAAATCTGCTGTAGGTCCCGCGATCACGACGCTTCTGCTGACAGGATGCATGGTGGGGCCTAAGTATCATCCGCCCTCGCCATCGGCCAACGCCACGGCTCCTCCTCCGCCGGTTGTGTACAAAGAGTCGCCGACGCAGTTTCAGGAGACGGACGGCTGGAAGGTTGCTCAGCCGCAGGATGCGATGCTGCATGGCAAGTGGTGGGAGGTCTACAACGATCCGGAGCTGAATGCGCTGGAAGATAAGTTGAATATCGACAACCAGAACATCAGGCAGTTTTTCGAGAACTTCATGACGGCACGGACGCTGGTTGCGGAGGCCCACTCGCAGCTTCTTCCTACGGTGGGGACGACTCTGTCGTATCAGGCGTCGCAATCGTCGTCCAATTTAACGAACTCGCCTAACGCCAATACCGGCAAGGTGAGCTCGATCGGATCGCTGCCGTTTGACGTGTCGTGGGCGCCTGATCTGTGGGGCCGGGTGCGCAATACCATTCATGAGCAGCAGTACAACGCGCAGTTGAGCGCGGCCGACCTTGAGAATGAGCGTCTGACGGAACAGGCCAGCCTGGCGGCTTTTTTCTTTGAAATCCGCGGACAGGATGCGCTGCAGCAGTTGCTGAACGAAACCGTGGAGAACGACAAGAAGGCGCTGGAGCTGACACGCGCACAGTACGAAACGGGCATCGGTGACCGGCTCTCGGTAGTGGAGGCCGAAGCCACATTACAGACTGTGCAATCTCAAGCCATTAATCTTGGCGTGGCGCGGGCGCAGTTCGAACATGCGATTGCAGTGCTGGTGGGAGCGAACCCATCGCAGTTCTCGATTCCGGTGAAGCCGTTGCTGACGGACGCGCCGGCGATTCCGTTGGGCATGCCGTCGACCCTGCTGGAACGGCGGCCCGATATTGCTGCAGCGGAGCGAAGGCTTGCAGCAGCGAACGCACAGATCGGGATAGCATACGCTGCTTACTATCCGTCGCTGACCTTGAGCGCAAGTTACGGCTACGAGAGCTCGAACTTCAGCCACTTTTTCAACCTGGGGAGCAAGTTCTGGTCGGTCGGGCCGTCACTGAGCGAGACGGTTTATGATGGCGGGCTGCGCCGCGCGACGGTGAATCAGTTCATCACTACCTATAACGCTGATGTGGCAACCTACCGGCAGACGGTGCTGACAGCGTTTCAACAGGTTGAAGATTCGCTGGCTGCGGTACGCCTGCTGTCGCAGCAGATTCTGAAGCAGCAACAGGCGGTAGCGTCGTCCGAGGAGGCTTTAAAGCTGGAGATTGCGCGTTATGAGACTGGGGTCGACCCTTATCTGAATGTGGTGACATTGCAGACAACGCTGCTGAATAACCAGCAGACGCTGGCCAACCTGCATGTACTGGAGATGACCTCTTCGGTGACGCTGATCGAGGCGCTGGGTGGGGGTTGGGACTTGTCGCAACTGCCGACGCCGGCGCAGGTTTCAAAGAAGCTGGATAAGGCGGAGACGACGATACAGAAGTAGCTGAGATGATGGTTGATCTACACCTTTCATTTCCACCCATCGCAGAGTGCGCGATGGATGGGGGAAGAGACTGGCAACAGCAAGTGGGAGGAAGTGGCGGGGACGAGATCGAGGTTGAAAAGCGAATTTCTCCGCTCCGCCGCTCGCAAACTACGCGAGCGGCTTCGGTCGAAATGACGTTTTATGGGTGCAAGGAAGAAAGCAAGAGCGGAAGATGGTGCCGTTGAGGCATACTGTTGGCCGGGAGGAAACGATGATTGGCGATGCGCCGCAGTACCAGGAGCTGGTGACTCTTTATGGGAGCTATGGGGACGACGAGCTGATTGAGCTGGGGCGTGGGATCGCCGACCTGACGGTGGTGGCGCAGGAGGCGTTGAAGGGCGAGCTGACGAGGAGGGGACTAAAGATTGAGCCCGCGGGAGAGCCGGTTGAGGCTCGAGTGCGGAGTGAGGAGGAGCTGTCGGAGATGCGGACCTACGCTGCGACGGCGCCGGTCGAGTGCATCTTTGATTTTCAGGATGCGCGGGCTGTGACAGCCGCCTACTATGCGCTTACGGGAGAGGGCGTCGAGGCGATCGTCGTGTCCGGAGGCGCGAGGCCTGACAGGCAGGGACCGCGTGTCGTGGTGACTCCGAAAGATGCGGAACGGGCGGCTGCTATCTTGTCGCGGCCTTCGGCAGAGGAGCTTGAGGCAGTGAGGGAAGAGGCCTTCGAGGGGTTCGATTTACCGAAATGTCCTGCATGCGGGGAAGCGGAGACGCTGCTGGAATCGGTCGATCCGGTGAATCAGTGGCGGTGCGAGGGCTGCGGGCACACGTGGCTTGAGGAGAGCGTCTCTTCGACGAGCTGAGGGCCTTCGGGGGCTTGAGGAGATATGAAGACCCGCGCGCGGCGGGTCTTCTAGGTTTCTGGTAAGGCGAAAGAGGCTAATGTTGGGGACGGCCGTTCTCGTGCTGTGGTGGCGCGGGTCTCGACTGCGGCTGCGGAGCTGGTCTTGGCTGTGGCTGGGGAGCCGGTCTCGACTCCGGTTGGGGAGCTGGCCGGTATTGGGGCTGAGGTTGAGGTATTGGCTGCGGGGCGGGGCGGTATTGGGGCTGCGGTTGAGGTTGCGGCGTGGGATGGTATTGGGGCTGAGCCGAACGGTTCTGCGGCTGCTCGGGACGGTACTGTGGTTGCTGCGGCTGCTCGGAATGGAACTGCGGCCTTTGTTGTGGTTGATCCGGACGCGGCTGCTGGGGTTGGACCGGGCGGGTGTCGGGCTGTACGGGACGAACCTGCGGCTGTTGTTCTGGAGCGGGGCGAACTTGA
>JAOAPF010000510.1 GCA_025462755.1 Edaphobacter sp. | reverse complement strand
TATCGAGAGCCAGGTGGTCGCCGGTGCGCTGATCGAGCCAGCGCGGCGACATGACCCAGGTGTAGTTGCCCTTGAAATCGCGCTTCTGCGGGCGCGGAATAGTGGTCTGGTTCCAGGGATGGCGCTTGTCGACGGGGTTGCCGAGCGGATCGCGGGCGACGAAGGTCTCCGAGCCCTGCCAGTCGTCGTAGTAGGAGCTGCCGAGGAGGATGCGGATGTTTAGATTAATGTCGACGAGGGAGTTGGTGACCAGTTCGCCGTCGACGACGACGCCGGGAGTAACGAACATCCTGCGTCCCCATTCGGCCATGTTTTTGTACTCGTAGTCGCAGTACGCGGGGTCGTTGTAGGAGCCCCAGCAGCCAAGTAGAATGCGGCGTTTGCCCACTTCTTCGTAGCCTGGCAGCGCCTCGTAGAAGAAGTCGAAAAGATCGTCGTGCAGCGGCACGACCTTCTTCATGAATTCGACGTACTTCATCAGCCGGACGAGATAGTCGGTGAAAAGTTGAATCGTGGCTACGGTGCCGACGCCCCCGGGATAGAGGGTCGACGGGTGGACGTGGCGTCCTTCCATGAGACAGAACATCTCGCGGGTCATGCGGCTCATGGCGAGAGTCTCGCGGTAGAAGCTGCCGGTAAAGGGATTGAGCGCAGTCATGATGTCGGAGATCTTGCTGTAACCGTGCTTGTCGGCGTTGGGCGAAGACGCATGCTGCGCCTTCTCCCAGACGTTCGGATTGGTCTCCCTGACCATCTGTTCGCAGAAGTCGACGCCGACGAGGTTGTCCTGGAAGATGTTGTGATCGAACATGTATTCGGCTGCTTCGCCGAGGTTGACAATCCACTCTGCCAATGCGGGAGGACGAACGCCAAAGGCCATGTTCTGCGCGTAGCAGGCGCAGGTGGCGTGGTTGTCGCCGCAGATGCCGCAGATACGGCTGGTGATGAAGTGGGCGTCGCGTGGGTCTTTGCCCTTCATGAAGATGCTGTAGCCGCGAAAGATGGACGACGTGCTGTGGCACTCGGCGACGGTTTTATTAGCGAAGTCGATCTTGGTGAAGATACCGAGGCTGCCGACGATGCGGGTGATGGGGTCCCAGTTCATCTCGACGAGGTTGCGCTTTTTCTCATCGAGTTCAGGGATGGTATCGGGAAATGTTGCCATGGCTTTTGTCCTCTTTGAAGTCGTTTAGGAAGCGTTGGGGCGCTCTGGCTGATAGCCAGTGGTAAGCTCCGGGCGATTGTGGCGCCACTTGGGTTCCTTGTTGACTGTCGCGTTGGTAATGCCGCGCAGCGCACGAATCATGCGCCCGTAACCGCCGACGAGCGTGGCGGAGAGCATACCTCCGGGCGGCTCGTCCATGAACGGCATGAACTTATCGGGGAAGCCGGGCATGGTGCACCCGATGCAGATGCCACCTACGTTGGGACAGCCGCCGATGCCGCGCATCCAGCCGCGCTTGGTGACGTTGCAGTCGACGACCGGGCCCCAGCAACCGAGCTTGACGAGACATTTTGAAGAGCCGTATTCGGTGGCGAAGTCTCCCTGCTCGTAGTAGGAGCCGCGATCGCATCCCTCGTGCACGGTCTTGCCGAAGAGCCAGGTGGGGCGAAGCTGCTTGTCGAGTGGAATCATGGGGGCGAGACCGGCCACCTGATAGAGCAGATAGAGAACGGTCTCCATGAAGTTGTCGGGCTGGACGGGGCAGCCGGGAACGTTGACGATGGGCAAGCCGGCTTTGGAACGCCAGTCCCAGCCCAGGTAGTCGGCCAGTCCCATGGCGCCAGTCGGATTGCCGGCCATGGCGTGTATACCGCCATAGGTGGCGCAGGTTCCGGCACCGATGACAGCCAGGGCCTTGGGAGCGAGGCGGTCGATCCACTCGCACGTCGTGATGGGCTGGCCGGTGTCATGGTTGGTTCCCATTGCGGCCCAGTAGCCTTCCTTCTTGATCTTCTCGTTGGGAATGGAGCCTTCGACTACAAGGACGAAAGGATCGAGCAGACCCTTCTCGGCGTCGTAGAAGAACTGCATGAACTCATCGCCGTTCTCGTAAGCCAGCACCGGATTGTGAAGATGAACTTTGGGGAGGCCGGGTATGGCGCCCAGTAAGACATCTTCAATCGAGGGTTGTTCGGCGGCGGTCACTGAGACGCTGTCGCCGTCGCAACTGAGACCGGCAGTGATCCAGAGAATATGTACATCGGATACCGGGGACGGCTTGGTGATACCGCTGGGCGAGTCAGCCATGGAGTTCTCCTTGGGACGGCGTTTGACTCATCTGCGAAAGGGCGAATGAGTCGCAGCACAAAAATTGTGTTTCCGGTTCGGGATGCGGGATGGTAGAAGCAGGGCAAGGCCTGTCACCCTCACAAGTCGAGAGTTAGCTTCAATTCAGGGCCTGCCAGCGAACTAGCGGGCTTAGAATGAGAGAGACAGTACGCCTGTTCGAAGCTTGCTGTCAACGGCGCAAACCTGCGTCTTTATTGGACTTTTCAACGGAACCTTTACGCTGCCAACAGCATCATTCACACTATGAATTTATCGAACGGGGTCAACAGATACGGGGAAGCTGTTCGCCAAACATCACATCGAGGACACGCGTGCCGCCGATCTCAGTCTTCATCAGAACCATGCCCCGGTGCGCTTCGACGACTTCGCCGATGATGGCGGCGTCCTGGCCGAGGCGATGCCGACGCATCTGTTCCAGCACGGCGTCGGCCATCTCGGGGACAACCATGGCAAGTAGCTTACCCTCGTTCGCGACATAGAGCGGGTCGAGGCCCAGCACCTCACAAGCGCCCTTGACCGACTCGCGCACCGGGATCGCGCGCTCATCCAAAACCATGCCAACATTGGCGTGTTTGGCGATCTCGTTGAGAGTGGTAGCAACGCCGCCGCGGGTAGGGTCGCGCAGCGTGTGGATGAAGTCGTTCGCGGATGAGGCGGTTGCAAGCATGGCCGTAACCAGACCGTTGAGTGGCGCGCAGTCGCTCTCAATAGAGCTCTCGAATTCCAGACCCTCTCGCTGGCTCATGATCGTCATGCCATGATCGCCGATGTAGCCACTGAGGATGATCTTGTCGCCGGGACGCGCGCGATCTGCGGAAATGCTGATGTCATGCTCGATCACACCGATACCGGTTGTGGTGATGAAGATCTGGTCGCCTTTACCGCGGTTGACGACCTTGGTATCGCCGGTGACGAGCTGTACGCCGGCCTCAGCGGCGGCTGCGCGCATGGATTGGACAACGCGGCGCAGATCGTCGACCGCCAAGCCTTCTTCGAGGATGAACGCAGCCGAGAGATATAGCGGGCGGGCGCCGCTCATCGCCAGATCGTTCACCGTGCCGTGAATCGCGAGCCGACCGATATCGCCACCCGGAAAGAAGATCGGAGTTACGACGAAGGAGTCGGTAGTGAAGGCGAGCCGCGCGCCGGCAATTGTGACCACGGCCTGGTCGTCAAGCCTATCGAGTGTGGGATTGCGAAAGGCGGGGAGGAAGATTTTTTCGATAAGGTCGGCGGTGAGCTTGCCGCCGCTGCCGTGTCCAAGCACGATCTGTTTGTGGTCGAAGATCGGTATCGGGCAAGATCCCGACAGCAAGGATACTGCCGCATTTTCCTCGCCAGTCAGATCCATCTTGACCCGAGTCGGCTTCCAGCCGTTTCCCTCGCGCTCCATCAGATCACGTCCTCCTCACCCATCGAGACGTGGATTAGGTCCCATAGGATGTGAAGCAGCGTCACGTGGGACTCCTGGATGCGATGCGTGCTGTAGCTCGGTACTGTAAAGCAATACTCAGCCGCTCCGGCGAGCCGTCCGCCATCCTTGCCGGAAAACGCGATCGTTAGGATCCCCTTCCTTTTCGCCGCCTCGAGCGCATAAATCAGGTTTGGAGAGTTGCCGCTGGTCGAGATCGCAAGCGCCATATCTCCCAGCTGACCATGCAGTTCAATCTGATCCACAAAAATGCGCGCATAGTCTTTATCGTTTGCTATCGCCGTCAACACCGCCATTTCGCTGACCAGATCGAACGCTGGAAGAGCGCGCCGCTTTTCGATGATCGGGTGAACAAACTCGACGGCAATGTGTTGCGCATCGCAAGCGCTGCCGCCGTTGCCCATTACCCAAAGCTGATGCCCCTGCTCGAATCGCGCCGCCATCTTGCCGCTCAATTCGCCGATAAGCTCCGCATACCCGTCCAGGAACTTCTCCTTCACCTCGACGGACTCTTTGCATTTGTGCATCACCATGCCGTGCCAGTCATGCTTCCTCTCCGCGCCCGTCTGCACCGCCTGATTCCTCTCCGGTGCCACTCCGCCGGTCACGCGGCACCTCGCACCGTCTCCAAACTCAGATGCTGCGATGCCTCACGATGCTGTTCCAGATGCCGCCCATACGCGTAGTACGCGGCGCACGCTCCCTCGGCCGAGACCATCGTCGCCCCCAGCGGCTTCAGCGGCGTGCACACCGTCCCGAACGCCGGGCAATCATGCGGCTTTTTCAGTCCCCGCAGAATCTGTCCGCTGATGCAGGCCTCCGGCTCTTTCGTATCGATATGCTTTACATCGAACAGCCGCTCCGCATCATATTCGCGGAACTCCCACCGCAGTTTGTAACCGCTCTTTGGAATAGTGCCTACGCCGCGCCACTTTCGGTCACCGATCTCGAAGACGTTCGCCACCAGCTTCTGCGCTCCGGGATTTCCCTCCCGGTTCAGAATCCGCGAATATTCGTTCTCCACCTCCGCCCGCCCTTCCTCCAGTTGACGGATCGTCATCAGCGTTCCCTGCAGGATATCCAGCGGCTCGAAACCGGTAATTACGATTGGCACTTTGAATCGCGCGCTCAGCGGCTCATATTCGCTGTACCCCATTACCGCGCATACATGCCCGGGTCCCAGAAAACCCTGAACCCGGTTCAGCGGCGACTGCAGAATCGAAGCGATCGCCGGCGGCACCAGGACATGCGAGGCCAGCAGCGAAAGATTGTTCACCTGCTCTTCTCGGGCTCGCCACGCCAGCATCGCGTTAGCCGGAGCCGTGGTCTCAAAGCCGATGGCGAAGAAAACAACCTGCTTCTCCGGATTGGCGCGGGCGATCTTCAGGCAGTCGAGTGGCGAGTACACGATGCGGACGTCGCCTCCGAGGGACTTGATCGAGAACAGGTCGCCGTCCGAGCCGGGTACTCGCAACATATCGCCGAACGAGCAGAAGATCACATTGGGCAAGCGCGCGATGGCATGCGCCTTGTCAATCATTTCAAGCGGCGTCACGCAGACGGGACAGCCCGGTCCGTGCACGAGTTCGACACCCTCCGGAAGCAGGTGGTCGAGGCCGTTTTTCACGATCGAGTGGGTCTGTCCGCCGCAGACCTCCATCAAAACCCAAGGACGGGTCTGGATGCGGCGTATCTCTGCGACGATCTTCGCCGCTATGTCTCCATCGCGATATTCATCGAGATATTTCATCGTCGCGGTCCTCCGGTATTCATCCACGCCGGGTAAGTCGGCTGGTCTCTCTCGGCAGTCTCCTCGACGACGGGCGACTCCAGTTCCGTCAGCTGGTCGAGATCTTTCAGCGCCTGGTAAGTTCGTTCCGCTTCGGCTTCATCGACCCGGCTGATCGCAAACCCCACATGCACCAGAACGTATTCGCCAACCTGAGTCTCCGGCACGTACTCCAGGCACGCCTCGCGGACGATGCCGCCGAACTGGACCTTTGCCATGCGCAGACCGCGCTGGGCGAACGTGTCTACCACTTTGCCGGGTATGGCCAGGCACATATCAGACTCCTCGGCGCAACAGCTCATTCGCGATCACAGCTTGCCCCAATGAGATGCCGCCGTCGTTCGGAGGCACCATCGCGTGTAAGAATACTCCAAATCCCAACCGCCGCAACTGCGTTGCCGTGAGCCCGAGCAGAAGATGATTCTGGAACACGCCGCCGCTCAGGCATACCCGGTCCACTCCGTCGCTCTTGCGGATGCGGCAGCAGACTTCAACGATGGCGTCGCTGAGCGTGTTGTGAAAGCAGGCGGAAATCTCGTCTAAACGCCGCCCCCTAACCACATCTCTCACGATCGACCCGATGGTTTGACGAAGATCGACCACGATCAGTTCACCTTGCTGAAGGTCGTACTCGTAACGATCCCAGACGCTCGGGTCAGCCGCCATTTCCAGTGCCATGGCCGCCTGTCCCTCGAAGGTGACCTCGGAACCCAGTCCCGTTAGAGCAGCTACCGCGTCGAACAGGCGCCCGCAAGAGGAGGTCTGAACGGTCTGTATACGGCGGGAGAGCATGGCGTCGACAAGGTTGAACTGCTTTGCAGGAACTGCCCGGAAACAGCCAAGATCGTCGGGGATATCGGAGCCAAAGGAATCACGCAGATAGCTCAGGGCCATGCGCCAGGGCTGACGCGCCGCGGCATCCCCGCCTGGCAGCGGCACAGCGCGGAGCTGGCCGCGGCGCGCGAAGCCGCCATAATCCGCCACAAGAAATTCGCCGCCCCAGATGGTGCTATCGGAGCCAAGGCCAGTACCGTCCATCGCGACGCCGATCACTTCTCCGCGAAGGTGATTTTCCGCCATGCAACTGGCGACATGTGCATGATGATGCTGCACCGCAAACCTGCGCTCAATCCCAGAGACGAGGGCTATGCCAGTACTACGGTATCCGGGATGCAGATCGTGCGCGATGGCCCTTGGCGAAACCTTGAAGAGATGCTTCATCTTCTCCAGAGTCTCCTCGAAGAAAAGTATGGTCTCGTAATTCTCCAGATCCCCAATGTACTGACTCAGAATGGCGTGGCTGCCCTGCGTAAGGCAGAACGTATTCTTCAGCTCGGCCCCAACCGCCAAGACCTGTTCCAACGCGATACCGAGATCGATACTTTGCGGCACAAAGCCGCGGGAACGGCGTAACACGGTTTGCTTTCCTTCATATACACGAACCACCGAATCGTCGACCCGTGTCGCAATATCGCGATTGTGCAACAGGAACCAATCGGCGATCCCTGACAAACGCAGGAGCGCTTCCGCATTCGAGACCACGATGGGCTCTTCGCTCAAATTGCCGCTCGTCATAACCAGCGCGGAAAACTCCGAAGCCGATTCCGCCGAGTCGCTGAAGAGCAGATAGTGCAGCGGCGTGTAGGGCAGCATGATGCCGAGCGTGTTGTTCCCCGGGGCAAGTACGTCCGGCAGAACGCCCGCTGCCGGATTTAGCCTTGATCGGCGGGGCAAAACTACAATCGGCTTGCGCAAATGCTGCAGTGCTGCTTCATCTTCAGGTGACGCCACGCAAATGTTACGAACTGCATTCATATCCCGCACCATCAATGCGAATGGCTTCGAGGGACGGCGCTTTCGTCTGCGCAACTCGCCGACCGCAGCTTCATTGCCCGCATCGCAAGCCAGCAGAAAACCGCCCAATCCCTTGACAGCAACGATTTTGCCCTCTCGCAGGAGCTGCCTCGCCATGCGGATCGCCAGAAGAGAATCCTTTTCGGCAAACGAACAGTCGGCCAACGATGAGCCGCTAGCAACCAGGCATAACGATGGACCGCAGACTGCGCAGGCGTTCGGCTGAGCGTGAAAGCGCCGGTCGCCCGGATCGCCATATTCGGCTTTGCAAGCCCCACACATGATAAAGCCGGACATCGTTGTCTTCGCCCGATCATAGGGAATGTCCTCAATAATCGTGTACCGCGGACCACAGTGCGTGCAGTTGGTGAATGGATATCCAAAGCGTCGGTTCGAGAGATCTCCGAAGTCGCGCCAGCACTCGTAGCAGGTGCCCGCGTCTGGCGAGACCAGCGCGAACTCACCGACCTCCTCCCGGCTCTCAAGAATGACAAAATCGATGTCACCCGCGATTGCTACTTCAGCTTCAGTCACGTCGACAATCTCCGCCAGGTGTGGAGGATTGAGTTCCATACTGCCAATGAACTCACGAACCGCGAGCGGAGTGCCCTCGATCTCTATGGTCACGCCCGAGGAAGAGTTGAACACGAAGCCCGACAACTTGAGAGAATTGGCTAGTTTATAGACGAAGGGGCGAAATCCGACACCCTGCACGATGCCTCGAACATGAATCTGGCGGCGTGTCTTCGAGCCTGGAGAAGGAGACTGCATCATCGGGAACTCAGAATACCCGACTTCCAGTCCGGCTCTCTTCCAAGTGATGACTTGGCACCATGACAAAACTCCGGGAGCGCCTAATCGCGCGCGCTCAGACCCAATACGACAGAGTAGAAGAGCGACGGTTGCTGTTATGCGTCAACTGATCCCGGGCAGACCTTATGGCTGTGACTGACTTGCAGGCTGTCGCTGGCGGCGGGTTAGGCAGCGCCGTGCCATCAGAATGTTTCGACCAAAGAGAATACGGAATGGAGTGGCATTAGTATCAGGGTGGAAGCAGAGGACAACCCTGCATTCTCTGTTATTACAGATCACTTTTTATTAAATTAACCCAGAGAATTGGTACTGCCGGCCAACAGACTGAGTTTGCCGAGAGTGCCATTCTTCTTCAAGAAGCGAAGACTAAACCTTCTCCAAGAGAGTGACCAATGAGGGGACGATCTTGGTTACGGCAATAAAGAATTTTTGGTGACGACCCGCGGTCTCATACTTGACAGGTATTCTCCGCGACGACGTTCCTCGGCGCAATGGTTGAACTGCTGGATCACCGAGTTGACGCTCGGCTCTTTTGTCAAAGTCTCAAAAATGAAGAACAACGTCGGATCCTAGAAACGGCTCGCGCGCTCAGCCCGTGCATAAAGAGTGTGACATAGGATCGATAGCGCTTACGATCTCTATCTTTCTGCAATTCCGGACCCAGCTCTACCACTTTTGAGACCAGACGCCTCAATAGCATTAAGATGCAGCCGAGCTGAACCATTCCGAGGAAGTTGGTTGCGTGATACTCCCATCGAGTGACGAGGCGGCGGAAGCTGTGCAGCCATGCGAACAACCGCTCCACCTTCCAGCGGCGGCGATAGCGGCGCAATGGGCGGTGGTCCTGAGTTTTCCTCCGCCGGTTAGGCCTGTGTGGAGCAATGAGGATGATCCCTTGTTCTTTGAGCCGCTAATCCAGTTGGTCCGCATCGTAGGCGCGATCGCCAATCATCCGCTCCGGCCTGGCTGCGGTAAAACATTGCTCGAGAGTGATTTCGACAAGTTTGGTTTCATGTGGCGAAGCGCTTGCAATCCCGGCGGCGACAGGAAGACCATGGCGGTCTGCAATTGCCATGATCTCGGTCCTTTGCCGCGGCGTGTTGGATCAACCGCAGTGCCCCCTTTTTCGCCCGGCAAAGGTGGCGTCAATAAAGGTTTCACTCAAATCGATCTGCCCACGAGCCAGCAGGTCTTCACAGAGCGCCCACAGAAGGCCTTCCAGAACTCCTGTCCGCTGCCATCATTGCTGGAAGCGCCGATGACAAGTCTGGTACGAGCCGGCAAGTCCTTCCGCGGCGCCCCGGTGCGCAGAATCCACAGTACCCCGTTGAGCACCTGCCGCGCGTCACTCCAGCGTCCCTCACGTCCATCCATTCGGCTTTTCTGCTGCCACTCTACAAACAGCCGGACATAATCCCATTGCACATCGCTCAGATCAGCCATGCCTCCGTTTTGCTGCAACTTCGTCCGTATTGCAACTGTTTATTCACTAGCTTCATTGCCGAGATAGCTTCTAGCGTCTTTCGTGATATTTCCGTGATCTATTTCGTAAAATGAAACTTTTCGATCCGACGTCCCTCTCCCTTCTCCTTGGATATCAGTTTTCGTTCAGGCGAACGAACGCCGCAGCGACTCAGGCGTGCAGAAATGAAAGTAACCGAAGCGACATTCAATGCACGAACGTCGAACTCGGTCTGGCAGCACCAATATCGCTGGAATCGATCCTGCGAGCATCCGATTAACGAACGAAAAGACGCGTTTCCGGCATCTACTCCTTTATCTACCTCCAAGCGACGAGAGTCCGCCTCTCGCGCTAGAATCGACACGTTATGGCTACCGTAAATCTCACCCACTCAGTTCCCGCCTCAACGCCGTTGACGCCGTTTGTCAACGAGCCGTTCGTTGACTTCTCCCAGCCCGAAAACAAGCGGCGGATGCAGGAGGCGCTCGCCCACGCTCGAGCCAAACTGGGCCGCGAGTACGACATTGTCATCGGTGGCAGACGGCTGAAGACCGCGGGCAAAATCCTCTCCATGAACCCGGCGCATCCGGCTGAAGTCGTCGGCGTCCACCAGCGAGCCGGGGCGGAGCACGTCGAAGAGGCCATGCAGGCCGCGCAGGCCGCCTTTGCGAGTTGGAAGAAGGTGCGCGTAGAGGAGCGTGCCGCCCTCTTATTCGCCGCCGCGGCGCTCATTCGCGAACGCAAATTCGAATTCTGCGCCTGGCTGACCCTCGAAGTCGCAAAGAACTGGGGCGAAGCCGACGCCGACGTAGGCGAGACCATCGACTTTCTCGAGTTCTACGGCCGCGAGGCCCTCCGCTTGGACCAGGCAACCACACCCATCCAGTTCCCCGGCGAGCGCAACGAGTTGCGTTACATCCCGCTGGGCGTAGGTGCTGTCATTCCACCCTGGAACTTCCCCTTCGCCATCATGGCCGGAATGACCGCCGCCTCGATTGTCTGCGGCAATACCGTCATTCTGAAGCCCTCCGTCGACGCTCCGACGATTGCCGCGAAGTTCATGGAACTCCTCGAAGAGGTTGGCCTGCCGGACGGCGTCGTGAACCTCTGTCAGGGCGAGGGGGCGGAGTTCGGCAGCGCCGTCGTAGCGCATCCACAAACCCGCTTTATCGCGTTCACGGGTTCGAAGGCGGTGGGCCTGGAAATTCACGAACGCGCAGCAAAAACCCAGCCCGGCCAGATCTTTATCAAGCGGACGATCCTCGAGATGGGCGGCAAGGACTCCATCATCGTCGAGTCGGACTGCAACCTCGACGCGGCGCTCGAAGGCGTTGTGGCCAGCGCGTTCGGCTTCAACGGGCAGAAGTGCTCAGCCTGTTCGCGCGCCATCGTCGCGGCTGATATCTACGACGTGTTCTGCGATCGCCTGCAGGAGCGTGTCACAAAGATTCAGACCGGCGACCCGTCAGAGAACGTCTACACTGGGCCGGTGATCAGCGAGAAAGCCTACCGCAAGATCCTGAACTACATCGAGATCGGCAAAAAAGAGGGCACGCTGCTCAACGGAGGCCACACCATCGAGACGCCGGAAGGCGGCTACTACATCGCCCCCACCGTCATCGCGGACGTCGCACCCACGGCCCGCATCGCTCTTGAAGAGATCTTCGGCCCCGTGCTGGCCGTCATCAAATCGCGCAGCTTCGACGATGCACTGGCAATCGCGAACAACACCGAGTACGGTCTGACGGGGGCGCTCTACACAAGCTCACGCGAGAAGATCGACCGCGCCCGCGACGAGTTCCACGTCGG
>JAOAPF010000488.1 GCA_025462755.1 Edaphobacter sp. | reverse complement strand
TCGGTGGCTAAGGATGAGTTGGGGGTTCCGGATGCTTGCTTGATGTTCTTCGACCAGGTGCTGGCGTTTGATCATGTGAAGAAGGAGATTCACTTGATGGTGACGGCGGACCTGACGCGCGAGACTCGCGAGGGTGCGTATGAGCGAGCGGTGCGGCGGCTGAACAAGATGGAGAAGCGGCTGGCCAGCGCGCTGCCGGTGCGGCGGAAGAAGAAGCCCGCGGGCAAACTGAAGGTGACGGCGCGGACTCCAAAGGCAGCGTTTCTGAAGGCGGTGGAGAAGACGAAGGAGTACATCGCCTCGGGGGATGTGTTTCAGTGCGTACTGTCGCAGCGGTTCGATTGCGTGCCGGGAGTGGATGCGTTTGAGGTGTATCGGGCTCTGCGGATTGTGAACCCCTCGCCTTATATGTATTTTTTGCGGTTTGGGTTGGAGAATGCGACTGGGAAAAAACCCACGTCTGCAAAAGCCAGACGTGGGGCACCCGGTTCTACGACACCCAGATCTTCTGTGGCGCATATTGTGGGTTCTTCGCCGGAGTTGCTGGTGCGGGTGCATGGGCGGGAGGTGGAGTATCGGCCGATTGCGGGGACGCGGCCGCGGAGTGCGGATGAGGTCGAGGACCGGGCGATGGAGGCCGATCTGCGCGCGGATGAGAAGGAGGTCGCAGAGCACATTATGCTGGTGGACCTGGGACGAAATGATGTGGGACGGGTGAGCGAGTTTGGGTCGGTGCGGGTGAAGGATCTGATGTTTGTGGAGCGGTATAGCCACGTGATGCATCTGGTGAGTTCGCTTGAGGGCAAGCTGAAGACCGAGATGGAGCCGATCGATGCGTTGCGTGCGTGCTTCCCTGCGGGGACGCTGAGTGGAGCGCCGAAGATTCGCGCAATGGAGATTATTGAAGAGCTGGAGCCGGCTCGGCGTGGGGTTTATGGCGGTAGTGTGCTGTATGCGGACTTCAGCGGGAATGTTGACTCGTGTATCGCGATCCGGACGCTCTATATGAATGGGGAGCAGGGGCACTTTCAGGCGGGGGCGGGGATTGTGGCGGACTCGGTGCCCGAGAGGGAGTTTGAGGAGTCGGTGAATAAGGCCAGAGCGGTAGTTAGGGCTATTGAACGGGCGCGGGGGATTTAGTGGTTTACTCTTGCGCTTCACGGCAGAGCGGGCAATAGCATCGTTCGACGCGGCGTAGAATCTAAGTTGTATGGTTTTTGTTCTCGACAACTACGATTCGTTTACCTACAACCTGGTGCAGTACATGGGTGAGCTGGGCGCTGAGATGGTGATCCGCCGCAACGATGAGCTGACGCCGGCTGAGGTGGAGGCGTTGGGGCCGGAGCGGATCTTAATTTCGCCGGGGCCTTGTACGCCGCAGGATGCGGGGATCTCGATTGAGCTGATACGGCATTTTGCGAGGGCGTCGCGGCGGGTGCCGATTCTGGGGGTGTGCCTGGGGCATCAGGCGATCGGCGCCGCGTTTGGCGGGAACGTGGTGCGCGCGGCGAAGTTGATGCATGGCAAGACCAGCGAGGTGGAGCATGATGGGAAGACTATCTTCCAAGGCTTGCCGTCGGCGATGACTTGTACGCGGTACCACTCGCTGATCGTGGCGGAGGAGGGTTTGCCGGAGGAGCTGGAGGTGTCGGCGCGCGCGGTTGGCGAAATGCAGGGAGATGGAGAGACGATTATGGCGCTGCGCCATCGCGAGCTGCCGATTGAAGGGGTGCAGTTTCATCCGGAGAGTGTGTTGACTGCGAATGGGAAGAAGCTGATTGAGAACTTTTTGAAGATGTAGAGGGTTGCTTAGGACGTTTACAGTCGACGCCAAGGCAATCTTTCCAGCGATAATCGGACTCTACGTCTTGGAAGCGCGGGTCGGGCGAATCGCCCATTTGAGCGCGGCGGATCTCGCCGAAGCCCGCATCGGTGAGCTCCTGTTCCATTCCTTTGTAGTCCCACATCCAGAGATGACGGGCGCGACCGAAGACGGCGGTGGGGATGGATCGCATGCCTCGCGGGGTCGTCATTTCGCCTAGCCAGCTTTCCTGCATGAAGCGGGAGCAGGCTGCAGGGGTGGGGTCGCCGGTGTAGAGGCCGATGAGTTGTTCGAGGTCGGGCAGGACGAGGCGAAAGGTGCCACCGGGACGAAGATAGGAGAAGACGTTTCTGATGGCGAGGCGGAACTCGTCGAGGGTCATGTGCTCGAGCACGTGGGAGCAGTAGACTGCTTCTGCAGAAGCAGGAGGGACGGGGAGGCCTTTGATGACGTCGCCGTACAGGATGTTTTTGGGATAGGGGGGGAAACCTTTTTTCACCAATAGAGGGGTGAGGAATGGAAGGTGGCTTTGCAGCCAAAAGGCGGGGCCGGCATCGAAGTTTTGCCATGTTTCTGGAGCACACATGCCACAGCCAAACTGCACATACCGGTGATCCATGGCCGTATTATACATAGCGTGTGAGATGGTTTCGGCGCGAGGGAGCGGCGAACCTGCGATGATTGCGCGGGGAATTTTTCTTTGGTTCGCTATGCAGCCGAGACACGTGATGTACAGAAGAGGATGAGATGAAAGTTCCACTGTTGAAGATCTGCGAGCTCTCATTTTTCTTCGCTGGGTTGTCGATCGCGCAGGCGCAGCAATCAATCGGTACGGTAGGGGTGCAGGATGCGACGGTCGCAGGTGCGCTCGAAGTGAGCAACGGGCGGGCGATTCTGGTGGGGAACACGACGGTAACGGCGAGAGACCGTGTGGCTGAGATCGCATTGAACCGCGGTGGCTCGGTGAAGGTTTGTGCGACGAGCGGATTGCATTTGACGGCGGGGAAGAGTGTGGATGCGGCGGTGGTTCCCACTCCATTGATGCTTGCGCTGGATCGCGGTGCGATTGAAGTGCAAATGGCCGCGACGACACGCGATGTGGTGATGACGCCGGATCTGCGGTTCACGATGCGTGGGGATGGGCCGCTTGATCTGCAGCTTCGGGTGACGAGGAACGGCGATACGTGCGTTGAGAATCGCGGAGCGCAGGCTCCGGTGCTGAATGTTGTGGATCAGTTTGGGGAGGCGGCGTATGAGTTGCGGGCGGGGCAACATGTGCTGTTTGAACATGGCAGCCTGAAGGAGGTGGTGGACCATGAGAGCTCTTCTTGTGGATGTCCACCGGAGGCGACGATGTCGGTTGCGGATGCACTGTTGCATCCCGTAGCACCCGGAGAAGCTGCGACGTCAGAGAAACCGGCGGCGGAACAGCATCCCTTCCCTGCTGCGGTGAGTGCCGGGCTGGCGCCTCCGTCGGCGGTTCCGCAGGCTCCTGCGGGCACGGCACATACTCAGGTTTCGGCGGCGTTGAGCTCGGGTGGAGACACCGATAGTCTGGCTCAGCCTGCCGCCGTGGCTGAAAAGGCGCCGACGAGTGCGCCTGCGCCGCCTGTGGCTGTGGCTGTGGCTCCGCAAGATGCGGCACCGCATGCTGCACCGCCGAAGCACGACGTGGTGCATGCCATTGGGCGTTTCTTCAAGCACATTTTTGGTGGAGGATGAGGCGTTGTCGCAAGGCGGGTTGAGCGAGCAAAAGACCTCGCTGCTGCGCTACAATCGAAGAGTTGCGGGCTTTTCGGCAGGGACTGCCAATGCGCCTGCACGACCATTTTCACACCAGCTGAATTCAGCACAGATCAGGGGTTTTTTTCTATGTCGATTCCCGCTACGCAGATGCGCCCGGGCATGATTATCAAGCACAACAATGACCTTCACACCGTCTTCTCGGTGGAGCACAGAACGCCGGGCAACCTTCGCGCGTTCATCCAGGCGAAGCTGCGGAATGTGCGTACAGGCGCGATGTTTGTCGAGCGCTTTCGTTCGCCTGATCCTATCGACCGCGTTATCGTCGATGAGGTGAAGATGGAGTATTTGTATAACGACGGCGATGATTACTACTTCATGGACGAGGCGTTCGAACAGACGATGCTGAAGCGCGATACGCTGGGCGACGCGGTGGAGTATCTGATTCCGAATCTAAGCATCAGCGTGAGCTACTACGACGGTAAGGCTGTCGGTATCGAGCTGCCGGGCGTGGTGGAGATGACGGTGATGGAGACGGAGCCGGGGATCAAGTCGGCAACGGCTTCGTCTGTGACGAAGCCGGCGAAGATGGAGACCGGGCTGATGGTTGCAGTGCCGCCGTTCATCAACGAGGGTGAGAAGATTCGCGTGGATACAGCAGAAGGCGCTTACATCAGCCGGGCATAACAACTGAATTGAACGTTTGCGGTGCCGCGATTGCGGAGGTTCCATGGTGTGCCATTACCTTGTAAAAGGCCGGGTGCAGGGCGTTGGTTTTCGCTGGTTTGTGCAGCGGGAGGCGGCGGAGATTGGCCTGCGGGGATGGGTCCGGAATACGGAGGATGGGCATGTTGAGGTTGTGGCTGCCGGGAGTGCTGAGGAGTTGGCCGAGTTGAAGGATGCGCTGCGGAAGGGTTCGCGTGGCAGCCGCGTGGATGCTGTGCTGGAAGAGGAACTGGCCGAGAGCGAAGGCGCGAAGCTTGGGCCATTTGAGATTGAAGGAGCCTGGTAAGGACTGATGACGCTACCGATTAATTGTGAACCACTGAAGACGTTGATCCGGACTGTGCCGGATTTTCCGAAGCCTGGGATCCTCTTTTACGACATTACGACGGTGCTGAAGGACAAGGCCGGATTTGCGACGCTGATCGATGCGTTTGCGCAGTACTACATTGGCAAGGAGATCGATCTGGTGCTGGGGATCGAGGCGCGCGGGTTCATCTTCGGGCCGGCGCTGGCTTATCGGCTGAATGCTGGGTTTGTGCCGGTGCGCAAGCCGAAGAAGCTGCCGGCGACGGTGGCTCGGGTGAACTATGACCTGGAGTATGGGACGGACTCGCTGGAGATCCACATGGATGCGATTGAGCCGGGCCAGCGTGTGGTGATTGTCGATGATCTGCTGGCCACCGGCGGGACGATGGAGGCTACGGTGCGGCTTGTGCGGCAGCTTGGCGGGGAGATTGCGGGGTTGGGGTTTGCGATTGAGCTTGATTTTCTGAAGGGGCGGGAGAAGTTTCAGGGGTACGACGTTTTGAGCTTGCTGCACTATGACGAGTAGGTCTTAGTCTTTGATCTTCGGCAATATCGCGTGCGTTAGTCGGCGCGAACTATCTTCGTTGCAAATGGAAATTAGGAGGTCGCAGATGAAGTCTCATGGATATGCTGCATACGATAAGAAATCGCCGCTGGCGCCGTTTCGTTTCGAGCGACGGGAACCGGGACCACAAGATGTGGTCGTTGAGATCACTTATTGCGGGATCTGCCACTCGGATATTCATCAGGTGCGGGATGAGTGGGGTGGGTCGATCTATCCGATGGTGCCGGGGCATGAGATTGTGGGGCATGTGACCGCTGTTGGCGGTGCGGTGACGAAGTTCAAGGTGGGCGATCCGGCTGCGGTGGGAGTGATCGTCGACTCGGACCGGGTGTGCGAGAACTGCGTGGCGGGCGAAGAGCAGTACTGTATCAAGGGCGCAGTGGAGACTTATAACAAGCTCGACTACTCGGGTAATCCGACCTATGGCGGGTACTCGAACAACATCGTTGCGGACGAGAGGTTTGTGCATACGATCTCGGCGAAGCTGAACCCGGCTGCGGTGGCGCCGTTGTTGTGCGCAGGTATTACGACTTACTCGCCGTTGCGACACTGGAAGGTGGGCAAGGGCAGCAAGGTCGGTGTGGTTGGGCTGGGTGGACTGGGGCACATGGGGCTGAAGTTTGCGCATTCGTTTGGCGCGCATGTGGTGCAGTTCACGACCTCGGCGGGCAAGATTGAGGACGCGAAGAGGCTGGGGGCTGACGAGGTTGTCGTGACGAAAGATGCGGCGGCTGTGGCGAAGCATGCGGGGAGTTTCGACTTCATTCTCGACTGCGTTTCGGCCCCGCACGATGTTAATTTGTATCTGAACCTGCTTCGGCTGAATGGAACTTTGTGCCTGGTGGGGCTGCCCGAGGTTCCGGTGTCGGTGGCTCCCTTTTCGGTGGTGGCGAATCGGCGTTCGCTGGCGGGTTCGGGAATTGGCGGCATGAAGGAGACCCAGGAGATGCTGGATTATTGCGCCGAACATGGGATTGTGTCCGACATCGAGTTGACGTCGATTGACAAGCTGGCTGAGGCCTATGAGCGGGTGGTGAAGGCGGATGTGAAGTATCGGTTCGTGATCGATATGGCTACTCTGCCGCAGGGCTGATTGAGTCGCAGCTGATTTGGTTTGAAACTCAGTTGCCTCTCGGATGCACCGGCGAAACAATGCCCTGAAAGGTATGGGTTGAAACGTGGGATAGTCTTTGCGGTTTGAATGCCTCGGGATCCTTCGCTCCGCTCAGGATGACAGCAGATACGAGTGGTGGAAGGCAGCAGAACATTCAGCGGAGGATGCCAGGAGATTAATTTGGTCTTGGCTAGACGAAGAGGGTGTAGAGGGGCGAGTCGAGGGGAACGGTCTGGGTGGGACCGCTTAGTTTTCCGCTTACCGTGTCGCGGCGGAAGATGGTAATGGTTGCCGAGTCCTGATTGCCGCAGAGGATCCACTGGTTGGTGGGATCGATGGTGAAGTGGCGCGGTGTCTTGCCTCCGCAGGAGATGCGCTGTACGAATTCGAGCTTGCCGTCTTTGGACCTGATGGAGAAGACAACGAGCGAATCTTCGCCGCGATTGCTGGCGTAGAGGAAGAGACCGTCTGATGAGATGGCGAGCTCGGCGGCTGTGTTTTTGTCGGCGGGAAAGTCGGACGCTATGGTCTTTACCGGGGTGTTGGTGTTGACCAGAAGGCCCTGGGGAGTGTCGGCGAAGCGGGTGGCGGTCCAGAGATAGTGGTCGAGGGTAGAGTCGATCTCGTTGATGCTGTAGACCCAGCGGCCGTTGGGGTGGAAGACTACGTGGCGCGGACCGGAGCCGGGGTGGTCGTTGGTGAAGGCGTGGGGGTTCGAGAGTTGACCAGTCTCAGGGTGAATCAGGAAGACGATGATGTGATCGGTGCCGAGATCGCAGACGAGAAGGAAACGGTTGTCGGGCGAGATGGTGGCGGAGTGGGGATGGGGGGCATCCTGGCGGGCGGAGTGGGGGCCGAGCGCGCCGAACTTCTGGTGATCCTTGAAGTCAATGCGTTCGATCGACTGGCTGAGAGTGCCGTCGGGTTGGATGCGGTAGGAGGCGACGCTGGAGCCGAAGAAGTTGGCGATAAAGGCGGAGTGGCCGGTGGCATCGACCGAGATATAGGCGGGGCCTGCGCCGCCAGAGGAGACCTGGCCTGTCTGCTTCAATGCGCCGGTTTTCAGATCGATGACAAACGTGGTGGCAGTTGCGGCTGGGTCGGTGACGGCGTTGACGGCGTAGAGGGAACGTCGCGCCTGGCCGACGGGGGTGACAGCGAGGAAGGATGGGCGGGCGGTGGCGGCGGCGAGGGTGGGAGGCGTTAGTTGGCCTTTGGTGGTGTCGAAGTGCGATTGATAGATGCCCTTGCTGACGTTTTTGCTGGTGTCCGTGCCGATGTAGACATTGAGGGACGCAGGAGGGAGAACCGGTTTCTTCTTTTTGAGGGGCCATCCGGTTTGGGCGTGTGCCGAGGCCGCGAAGGCAGGGAGAATGACGAGGAATCGACGACGGGTGAACATGGGCCAATCCCTTGGGAGACTATGCTGGTTCGCCTGGAAGGTGAATCCCCATCTCATCTTCGGGCCGGATGTCTGGGTTGATGACGGGGAGGCTGGGTAGATTGTCGGTGCGGCCAACCTCTTTGACGACGGCGTTGGCGTGTTCTAGAACCTCTTCAACGGTCATGGTGTACATCTCGCGACCATTGTCGTAACCGGATTGGATGGCATGCATGAGGTAGCGGCCGGCGGCCTGCGCGGCGAGGTAGTCGGTGATGACATAGCCGGTGCGGCGCTTCTGCTCGACCCAGGCCAGGTTTGGCATGGCGATCCAGACGGGGCGACCGTTGACGGCGAAGCGGATATCGGTCGCGTCGGCGTGGCGAGTGGCGATGGCGACGAGGGTTCCCTTCCATTCGCAGTGGAGGTCTTCGCCGGTCCAGCGGTCGGTTATCTTGAAGTCTTCATACATGGTTGGTTCTAGATTAGTGCAGGCGTGGAAGCAGGGGCAAGGCTGGGTTACTCTTGTGTTCCCCAAAGTGGGGACTAAATGGCAGATTCGGGGAATATCCCACGTTAGGGATCGAGGCGTACGTTACTTTCGTAAGCTGTTGAAATTGCTTCTGGCATATGAAAGTTGCCCCGGCTATTCTAGCTTATGACAATACGGTGAATGATGAACGTACGTCGAACAGAAGCTGAAGCCGCTAGTTTAAGGGCGATTTGGACACGTGATTTACTGGACTCCCAGCCAGAACTTGAATGTGAGGAACTGGTGCAGCTTGCAGCTGCAATCTGTGGGACTCCAATCGGTCTGGTGACGCTGCTGGATGAGCGGCACCAATGGTACCGCGCGTCCGAACATTTGAAGATGGGGGAGACGCCGCGGGAGGTGGCTTTCTGCGCGCATGCGATCCGGCAGGCCGGGCCATTTCTGGTGAAGGACGCGCTGATGGATGCGCGGTTTGCGAGCAATCCGCTGGTGACGAGCGATCCGGCGATTCGGTTTTTTGCCGGGGTGGCGCTGTTTACGTCAGATGGGGAGCCGTTGGGGACTCTGTGTGTGGTGGATATGTCGCCGCGAATATTGGCGGCGGAGCAGGCGAACGCGCTCGAGGTGCTGGGGCGCCAGGTGAGCGTGCGGCTGGAGGCGATGGTTCAGCGCAAGGCCCTGGCTGAGGTGATGGCGGAGAAAGAGAGGGCCAGCGCGAATTTGCGCGCGAGTGAAGAGCTGTTTCGAGCTTTCATGAATGCCAGCCCGTTTTTGAGCTATATCAAGGACGCTGCGGGAAGGCTGCTGTTTTATAACCGCAGCTTCGCACAGCGATTTGGGGTGAGCGAATATGCGTGGCTGGGGCGGACGGATGAACAGCTTTGGTCGCGAAAGCTGACCAAGTCGGTCCGGACGCATGACCTTGAAGTGATGGCGGGTGGGCGGATGGTCGAGACTGAGGAGCACATCCGAAACTCGGATGGGACGGTCAGTTCACTGCGATCATTCAAGTTTCCATGTCATGACTCTGCCGGAAATGTGCTGCTTGCGGGCGTTGCGGTGGATGTCTCAGAAGAAGTGGCGCACCAGATTGAGCTGGAACGCTATCACCGGGAGCTGGAAGAGGCGAATGACCAGCTGCGGAAGCTGGCTGTAACCGACGAGTTGACTGGTCTGCGGAATCGTCGGTCCTTTGAGGAGCGGCTGGTGATGGAGTTCTCCATGGCGCGGAGACGGAAGCGGGAGCTTTCGGTGCTGCTGATCGACGTGGACAACTTCAAGATGATTAATGATCGATGGGGGCATGCTGCGGGCGATGAGGTGCTGCGGCGTCTGGGGACGATTTTGCGGACGACGGTGCGGCTGCCGGATCTTCCGGCCAGGTATGGCGGAGAGGAGTTTGTGGTGCTGCTGCCGGAGAGCGGCGAAGAGAGCGCCATGGGACTGGCGAGACGCGTGATGCAGCGCGTGGCGGCTGAGGATTGGGAGAATGAGCCACTGACGATCAGCGTGGGGATGGCGGCAATGAACGAGTCTCTGGAGAGCGGGTTTCAGCTTGTGGAACTAGCCGATGAGGCTCTGTATGCAGCCAAGCGGGCGGGGAAGAACCGCGTGATGGTGCATAGCGGGTAGACGTCCTGCCGGACGGGCCCACTGCGCGTGGAGCGGCCACTTCGTGGCGTGTTTACCGGTCTTGGATAGGATTATCCTCGATGGCCCGACCGTTGGTTGGGAGACTCTTCCTCTATCTGGAGCGTGCGTTCATGAAGTGGCAGGCAAAGGTTGTTCTGATTCTTCTATCTATCGTCGCCATGATCGCCAGCGCTCAATCCTCGCAGGAGGACCGAAGGCTGGAGCAGGAGACTCAGATGCGCGGATATTGGGCCGATCCATCCACTGGCCGGATGTGGGCTGGGAAAGACAACGGTAAAGATGTGAGTTGGCACAAGGCCATCAAATACTGCCGCGATCTGCGATTGGCTGGCTATTCTGACTGGAGGCTCGCGACGCTCGGGGAGTTGGAAGGGATCTACGACAAGAACGCCAATGCTACCGGACGAGCCGGCCCCAGTCCAGGTAGACCTTTCACCTTTCACGTAAAGGGCAACTTGTTCTTGACCGGCAATCAATGGAGCAGCACCCAATTAGGAGATGATCGCGGGGTATGCGTCGCGCTTCGATTTCAACGAAGGACGGGTGTTCAACGGCGACGAACTCTGGTTCTACACCAACAAGCGCGCGCTATGCATGCGCGGTTCCAGAGAATGATGGGGTCCTGTGGCCTGTCTGCGGCCCTAAGGTGAGGACGAGTGCCTTCGACGCTCTAAATAGCCTCTGCAATCGCGGGGAATCCGTGGCGGACGTCGTCGCCTCCCCCGGACATCTGTGCTGCTACATGCGCGGTGCTTCGCACCGGATGAAGGAATTATCTGTGCCGAAGGACAATCCGGAATGAAGCCAGAAGCGCCTGATTCTATTGCGGTTGCCTTCGCCGTGATTTATTTTTCGCGTTTTCAGCCCAAAAATCGCATGTCAAGTCCCCAGATCGCTCGAAAACCCGCTAACACACACATAACAAGCCAAATATATTTGGGCGCCAACTTGCATTTTAGTTAGCTTCAATCCGGTATACTAAATATATAGAGTTAAGAAGAAAGCCCCGGCACAGGCCGGGGCTTCGCATTTAACCCATAAACCTTTTGTTTGCCCAAATTTAGCGATAACTCCTTTGTTTGGCCAAATTTAGCCGCCATCATGGCCGCTAAACCTATGTATCTATTGGTTTTATCGCCGGGCAATGGGGGGTACCCCCTATGCCCCAAGGAGAAAACATGCAATACGAACTATGCCGCCACATCAAAACCAACGGTCTGCAATGCAAAGGCGCCGCCCTCGCCGGAGGCATCTGGTGCTACTTCCACCACCGCCTCCACCAGCGCCACAGCGCCTTCCGCCCCACCCAAGCCACCCGCGGCTACCTCATCCCCGGCCAGCACATCGAACTCACCGCACTCGAAGATCGCGAATCCGTCCAGGTCGCTCTCTCCGTCGTCATCAACGCCCTCGCCACCGGGCAACTCGACATCAAACGCGCCACCGCCCTGCTCTACGGCCTCCAGCTCGCCAGCAACAACGCCCGTGGCCTCTCGACCGAACCCTTCGCCGCCAACGTCGTCCGCGCCATCGAACCCTCCCCCGATGGCCTCGACCTCGCCCAACCCGGCGCCGTCGTCGAACTCGAAGACACACCGCTCCAATGGGAAGGATTCGAGGATGATAACGACGAAGACGAAGAGGAGGAAGAGTAGATGGTGCGCCTCATTTTGCTGTTGCAGATTTGCTGAAGCTTAAGCTTCGGCGTTGGGTTCGCCGGCTTCGCCTTCGCCGCGCTCTTCCATCTGCTTGGCGAGCTCTTCGCGCTTCTTGGTGCGGGCTTCGGCACGCTTCTGGGCCTTCTCGTTGAGCTCGTGCTCGGCACCGAGGAGTTCGATGTAGGCCATCTCGGCTGCGTCACCCTTACGGGCTCCGAGGCGCGTGATGCGAAGGTAGCCGCCCTGGCGTGCGGCGTAGCGCGGGGCAACGGTGGCGAAGAGGCGGTCGACCGACTCAGGCGTCATGAGGTAGGCCGCGGCCTGACGGCGAGCGTGGACGGTGCCGCGCTTGCCGAGGGTAATCATCTTCTCAATGAGGGGGCGGGTGGCCTTGCACTTGGTGACGGTGGTCTCGACGCGGTCCATCAGGATGACAGAGGTGACGAGGTTGCGCAGCATGGCGCGGCGATGGCTGGTGTTGCGGCCTAGTTTGTATCCTGCATTGCGGTGACGCATGGG
>JAOAPF010000480.1 GCA_025462755.1 Edaphobacter sp. | reverse complement strand
GGGCTGGCATGGTCGCCGTCGCTGACCTCCTGGCCATTGGCCCAGGCGGCTATGCGCGCTGCCCATTGGTCGAGTTCCTCAGGGCTGTATTGGCTGGTGTAGAGAACCTTCGAACCGTGCAGGCGGCAGTAGAGGAAGTCCGAGGTGACGTCCATCAGGCGCGGCCACTCGACCGTGTCGGCACAGACGAGAGCGATGTTGTAGCGCCGCAGGAGGCTGATGAATTCGGGCACGACGAAGCTGGGATGGCGAATCTCTATGGCGTGCCGGATGGGGCGTCGGCGAACGAGTTCTGTGAATGCCCGTCCCTTCAGGCGTTCGTCATGCCGTTTGGCGAGGGAGGCGGCGGCATGGGTGTCGCGTGGAAGCAGGGTAAAGAACTCTTCGAGCAGATCGGGCTTGAACTGGAAGTTGGGCGGGAACTGCCAGAGGATGGGGCCGAGTTTGCGGCCGAGTGCGAGCGGGCCGGAGGCGAAGAAGTTTGCCAGTGCCTGCTCGACGCCGCGGAGACGGAGCATATGGGTGATGTAGCGACTGCCTTTGATGGCGAAGACGAAGTTGGGAGGAGTCTGCTCGGCCCAGGTGGCGAAGCTTGAGGGGCGTTGGAGAGAATAGAATGTTCCATTGATCTCAATGGAGGGGAAGAGGGAGGCGGCGTAGGCTAGCTCCTTCTTGTGTGGGAGGCCAGCGGGATAGAAGACGCCGCGCCAGGGTTTATAGGTCCAGCCGGAGATACCGATGCGTACCTGTCCAGGCAAGGCTGTCGTCCTCCTTTCGGCTTGGATGGCAAAAAGACAAGTGAAGTCAGATGCTTTGCGGGACTGGCGGTTTAATGTAACCGAGAGCGTCACCCGGCGTCATATAGAGGTATATGGATGGAGAGCGTGATGACGGCTGAAGTACGGGCAGGATTGATCGGGTTGGGCGTTGTCGTAGTTGCTGTGTTACTCATTACGGGCGGCAGGAGGGTGTTTATGGGAACAGTGATGGGCGCAGAGGCTACCAGAAAAGAACCGATTCCGGCTCCGGCGGTGGATGAGCCGAACACTGCTGCAAGACATGAGACGGCTGTGTTTGCGGGCGGATGTTTCTGGGGTGTGCAGACGACCTTTCAGCGGATCAAAGGTGTGACTGCGACGACGGCGGGCTACTCCGGCGGGTCGGCCGCGACGGCTACTTACGATCAGGTCTCGTCAGAGACGACGGGGCATGCTGAGTCGGTGAAGATTGTCTTCGATCCATCGAAGATCAGCTATGGAACTTTGCTGCGGGTGTTCTTCTCTGTGGTGCATGATCCTACGCAGCTGAATCGGCAGGGGCCGGATGTGGGCACTTCGTACCGTTCGGTGATCTTTTATACAACTCCGGAGCAGAAGAAGATTGCGGAGGCATATATCGGGCAACTCGATGCTGCGCATGTGTTTCCGAAGAAGATTGTGACCGAGGTGGTGCCGCTGAAGGTGTTCTATGACGGCGAAGAGTATCACCAGGACTATGCGGAGAAGAATCCGAATAATCCTTATATTCAGGTCTGCGATGTGCCGAAAGTTGCGGCGCTGCAGCAGCAGTTTCCGGAGTTGTTTCAGGACTACAAGCACAAGTAAACGGCTGGCAGCGTTGTCGGCTACTGAGTGACTTCGCCCTCGGGTTCGTCGGTCGGATTGTCGATCTCGGCCTGGAAGCCTTCGAGCAGGCGCTGAAGAAAGGCATCGGTGTCCGTGCCTTCGTTTTGAAGCTCGTGGGCGTGGGCGATGTGCCGGGCGAGGTCGGCGAGGACGATGCCCCAGGCGAAGGGGTCCTCCCAGGCGCCGCTGCGAATGCTGACGTGCTGGCCCTGCTCGGCGATCCAGACTCGCATGACCTCGAAGGAGGCTTTGTCGCGTTGCGCTACCGGTGGAATGCTCAGAGTTTTTTCGGCGCCCATCTTCACTCCTGTCCGACCTGAATTGCGGCCGTTGTTTTAGCCTATAACGGTTGCCGTCTGTGTGTGTGACTGTGTGTGTGGGGGTAAGCGCTGACTGACAGAAGCCGTGGGCGGGTAATCCACAGAAATATCGTGCTATCCGCAGGCCTGCTTTCGATAAGTTAGAACTTCATGGCAACATACCCCCACATCGTTGGAGATCAGGAGCGGCCAACCTCCGTGCATGCGGAGATGACTATCCTGGGCGCGATGCTGGTGGAACCAGTTGCGATCATAGACGCCACGATGTTGTTGAAGACCGATGACTTTGCGCTTGACTCTCATCGCAAGATCTATGCTGCGATGCTGCAATTGGTCGAGTTGGGTCACGGCGTTGATATCGTTACCGTCACTGACTATTTGAGTAAGAAAAAAGAGCTGGACTCGGTTGGCGGGCTGCCGTATCTGGCCTCGTTGAGCGAAGGTCTGCCCCGCAAACTCAGTATTGAGAGCTACGTACGCATCGTTCGCGACAAGAGCCTGATGCGGCAGCTTTTGACTGTATGCGATATGGGGATGATCGAGGCGTCCGATCAGAGCCGCGAGGCGCTGGACGTGCTGAACCAGGTGACGAGCCGGCTGACTGAGATATCGGAGCATGCGGTCACCGGCGGCTTCTCCGATATTGGTGCGATCGTAAAGGACTCGTTTGGCTCAATCGACGCGCTGTATGAACAGGGGCGCGAGGTCACGGGGCTGGCGACGCATTACATCGAATTCGACCGCATGACTAGCGGGCTGCAGGAGTCGGAGTTAATTATTATTGCGGCGCGGCCGTCGATGGGAAAGACGGCGTGGGCGATCAATATCGCGGAGAATGCGGCGGTTCGCGGGGGCAAGGTGGTTGCCGTCTTCTCGCTGGAAATGAGCAAGGCGAGTCTGCTGCGCAGAATGCTGGCGTCGCAGGCGCTGGTGAATTCGAAGGCGATCCAAACGGGAATGCTCATGCGTGACGATCGAGCGAAGCTGATTAAGGGGCTCGAGGCTCTGATGGAGTCGAAGATATTTATCGACGATACTCCGGGAATCACGCTGGCCGAGATGCGGGCCAAGGCGCGGCGGTTGAAGCAACAGCAGGGTACGCTTGACCTGATTGTTATCGACTATCTGCAGTTAATGACGGGATCAAACTCTAACGCAAAGGGGTTTGAGAACCGGACGCAGGAGGTTTCGGCGATCTCTCGCGGGTTGAAGGCGCTGGCCAAGGAGATGAAGGTGCCGGTGGTTGCGTTGTCGCAGTTGTCGCGTGCGAGCGAGCAGCGCGGGGGCGACAAGAAGCCGCTGTTGAGCGATTTGCGTGAGTCGGGTTCGATCGAGCAGGACGCCGATGTGGTGTGCTTTATTCACCGCGAGGAGTACTACGACCGCGAGAACGAAGACCTGAAGGGCAAGGCCGAGATCATCATCGCCAAGCAGAGAAACGGGCCGACCGGCAGTATCCAGCTTGCGTATCTCGCTGACTACACGCGGTTCGATAATCTGCAGCATGGCGATTCCGGCGGTTATTAATCCTCTGTTTACCGCTCCTGAAATTCGCAAAAGCTACTGACACAACGGTGTCAGTAGGATGTCCGTAGGCTGCATCTGTGTTCACAGGAGGCATTATGGATAAGCAGCTAAAGTCAGCAGCAGCGTGGTTCGAGATTCCCTGCGCCGATCTGGACCGTGCGCAGCGTTTCTACGAGACGATTCTTGGATGCAGGATGAATAAGGACGACTTCGGCGACGCCGGGGATGTGATGTGTGTGTTTCCTGCAGAGCGTGGCGCTGTCTCTGGAGCTTTGGTGAAGCGCCCATTCCAGCAGCCAAGCAGTAACGGCACGATGGTGTATCTCAATTGCGATGGCGAGTTGGACGGCACGATCGCGCGGGTTCCCGGGGCGGGCGGTACGATCCTGATGAAGCGTACTCCGGTTCCGGGCGGGTTTGGTGCGTTTGCCTGCTTCAAAGATTCAGAGGGCAATCATGTCGGCATCCATACTTCGATCTGATGTTTGCGGAGCGGCACTTGGAAGCGCAATCGAAACCGCAGGCAAGAATAGCTAGGATAGGTGCATGCGACGGGCTGACAGGCTGTTCCGTATCGTACGAATTCTTCGTGGCGGCCGGCTGCAGACTGCGCGCATGCTGGCCGAAAAGCTTGAGGTCTCGGAGCGAACGATCTATCGGGACGTCAGCGATCTTCAGACGTCGGGTATGCCGATCGAGGGCGAGGCCGGGGTCGGGTACACGCTGCGACGCGATCTCGACCTGCCTCCACTGATGTTTACGCGAGACGAATTGACGGCGCTCGTTCTGGGTGCGCGATTGGTGCGAGCATGGGGCGGTGCGGCGAGTACTGTCGCTGCCGACCAGGCTTTGCAGCGCATCGAGGCGGTGTTGCCGGCGGATCTTCGGGAACGCCTCGACGCGATTCTGATGTACGCACCGGGCTTTCAGATGCCGCAGCTTTTGCGCGAGCGGCTTGACGTGCTGCACGAGGCTTGTGTCGACCGGCGTGTGCTGGCTTTCGCCTATACGCGGGAGGATGGTCAAAGCAGTGAACGCGAGGTGAGGCCGTTGGCGCTCTACTTCTGGAGCGGCGTTTGGACTCTGGCCGCGTGGTGCGAGCTGCGCAAGGACTTCAGAACGTTTCGGATGGACCGCATGCAGGACGTTCAGGTGCTGGGTCGCGAGTTCATCCAGAAGAAGGGACAGAGACTCGAAGATTATCTTCGGCAGGTCACGAAGCAGAGTCCGGGCGGGGCGTTGCCTAAACTTGCTTGATCTATTTCTTTCCCAGTATCAGGTCGTCGATGCTCTTTCCGGCGTTGGCCGGCATGGTGAGTGCGTGGGCGGCAACGGCGTGCGGCACGAGGTTCGGCGGCCAGAGGGGATCGGCTGCTGCGACCGGGCCAAGCGCAACGTCGGGAATCTTTGTGCTGATGGCCGTATTCATGGTGTCGATGAATTTATTGGCGACGACCGCATATCCCGTGTTGGTGGGGTGAATGCCGTCGAGCGAGAAGAAACCTCCGAGGAAGCTCGTGGTGCCGTTGTATCCATTGATCGTCAGTCCCGAGGTGGAGACCTGTTTGAAGAGGGCGTTGATGTCGACCAGCGTGGCTCCTGCTGCCTGAGCTTGCGTGGCGATCACCTGATTGTAGGCCGTGACCTGGGCTTGGACGGTGACGACCTCCGCGGCGGAGAGTACGCCTGCATCGCTGATCGGCCCTTTTTGCGTTTGTCCGAGGATGAGCGGAATCTGGGCCAGTCCGGTCGGGTTGATGTAGTCGCCGGGGACAATACCAAGCAGACCGCTCAGCACTGAAGTTGGCAGGCCGGTTTGCTGCGAGGTCTGGGCGAGGATCAGCGCCGCCGGTTGAAGATACGGGACCTGGGTTACGTCTGGAATATTTCCGATGATTAGATGCGCGGGAGTTAACGTCGTTAGCTGTGTCATCAGTGCCTGATACTGCGTGGTGAAGTTGGCGACCGAGGTCATGCTGCCGGGCGTGCCGGTGATGTCGGCTATCAGTGCGTCGTTATTGCCGATCCAGAGGAAGATCGTCGTCGGCTGGGCTTTTACGGCGAAGGTAGCCTGGCTGTAGTCCTGCCCGTAGCCGAGGCCGGGGAACCCGAGGACAAGCTGGTTGAGTTGCTGTTGTCCGGGTGCTGGATTTACCAGCGGGACCGTGTTCAGTACATCGTTCAAAAGGGCGCCGGGAACGGCGAGATCGGTGACCTGCGTCGCGAAGTTATCGCGGCCCGTGGTAGTTCCAGGCGCTGGGGCGATGACCGGAGGAGGACCGACAGAGACGAGCTTCAAGACGTTGGGCGCGCCGGGGTAGGCAATCAAGGGTTGGACGATGCTGAAACTCGCCTGTGTCGCCACCAGTGGCGGCCAGCCATGCACTTGCTGCGTGTCGAGCAGCGAACCGCTTTGATAGCCTGCGGTTAACGAGTCACCGAGAAAGACCGTGTTCGAGAAGTTGCCGGCGTTCTTTGCCTGCGCCGCCTGGATGGAAGCGAGCGGATTTGAACTGCCACTGGAGCAGCCGGCGAGCGAAACGCCGAGAGCGGTCGCCAGAAGCATGTTTGAGAACGGTGAGACTGAACAGGTATTCATTTTCATGGCGACGGACTGGCCCCTTGAGGATGTCGCGAGACTGGGTGGAGTCGCGGCGGGAGTGTTTTCTTCAGACGTGGCTTTGTATCACAATCGAGGTGCTCTCGGGAACCGGGGGTACTTGGGTGGCTATCTGCTGCGAGTGAGGGCGAGGATAGGATAGGGGTGTGACGAGTTGGGTGGAGGTTTCAGAGCGGCGGCTGCGAGCGAATTACAGGCTGCTGGTGGATGCGGTTGGCGACGAGACCGCGGTGCTTGCGGTGGTGAAGGCGAATGCTTATGGGCACGGCGCTGGCGTGTGCGCTCCGGTGCTGGCGAAAGCCGGGGCAGAATGGCTTGGCGTCGCGGATGGGGATGAGGGCGCGGCTGTTCGTCAGGCGTTGCAGGCAGCAGGAGTTGCGCATGAGGACCAGCCTCGGATACTGGTGATGTGCAGTTCGCAGGGTGAGGATGCCGAGACGGTTGTGTCTTGTGGGCTGACGCCGGTTGTCTGGGAACAGCAGCAGATGGAGTATCTGGCCGCAGCGGTATTGCAACATGGAGGCGATGCGGCTCGGTTGCCTGTTCACCTGGAGATCGATACCGGAATGGCGCGGCAGGGGGTGGCGCCGGGAGAGGGGCTGCGGACGCTGCTTCACTGGCTGAAGCGGCAACCGAGACTCGTGCTGGACGGAGTGATGACGCACTTCGCGTCGCCGGAAGAGGCTGGGTCGACTCAGACGCTGGTGCAGCGAAGGAGGTTTGAGGACGCGATTGCGGCTGTCGCGGACGCTGGCTTGCGGCCGGGCGGCTGGGTTCATGCGGGTAGCTCGTCCACGGTGGATAACCAGGATGCGGCGGCGAACCTGGCTTGGTTGCATTCGCTGGCCAAGAGTGTTGGTGCGCGGTCGATGGTGCGGAGCGGGATTGCGCTCTATGGGTATTGTCTGCCGATCGAGCCGGAGGACACTGTTGTTGAGGCGAAGGTGCGGTGCGGGCTTCAGCCTGTGATGAG
The DNA here is from genome assembly GCA_025462755.1 of Edaphobacter sp. Lineage (GTDB taxonomy): Bacteria > Acidobacteriota > Terriglobia > Terriglobales > Acidobacteriaceae > Edaphobacter. Next base: position 10,957 of record JAOAPF010000480.1, on the reverse strand, counting down.
CTGGAAGACTCGGGTGATTGGGCTGCGCGAGGTGCAGGCTGGAGATACGGTTGGTTACAACGCTACGTTTACGGCTGAACGGCCGATGCGGTTGGCGCTGCTTCCGGTTGGATATGCTGATGGCTTGCGGCGCGAGTTGTCGGGGTCGAATGCTCGGGCGGGTGGTTGGACGATGGTGAAGGGTCGGCGGGCGGCGATTGTGGGTCGCGTGTCGATGAACCTTACGGTTGTGGATGTGACGGAGATTCCGGAAGTCGAAGTTGGCGATGAAGTCGTTGTGCTGGGCGATGGCGGGACTGCGGATGATCATGCTCGTCTGGCGCATACCATTTCGTATGAAATTGTGTGCGGCGTTCGCGCGGAGTCGCGGCTGGTGTGATTATCCGCGCGGGTTTGTTATTTTGCACGGATTTGCGCGCTTAGCTCTCGGCCATTAACATCAGGCTAAGAGAAACGAGAGGAACCACTTTCATGGAATCGATCAACGCAGCGCGCCGCACCGAGGATATCGCGCTCGATTTGCTTAAGTTCGTTGCAGCGCACGCTAATGTTGGGAGCAAGGCGGCCAGCGCCACCGGCTTTGGCGTTACCGCGTCTGCCAAGCCTGAGGAGCAGGTTACGCAGCTTCTTGAACTCTATGCCCGCTGCCGACAGGTGGTGGAGGCTCCAACGGAAAACCGGACTGAAAAGAAGTAGTGCCGGTCTCGCAGCCACTCCGTGTCGCTGTGGTTGGAGCGGGAGCCTTCGGACGTAATCATCTTCGCGTCTACCGTGAGCTTGAGCAGGCTGGCGAGCCGGTTGTGCTTGCCGCAGTGGTGGACCGCGATGCTGCTGTTGCTGGGGAAGCGGCGGCAAAGTTTGGGGTGCCGGGTTTCGCGACCGTCGAGGCGTGCCTGGCGGCGGTGGGGCCGGTTGATGCTGGTTCGATCTGTGTGCCGACGGTGCATCATGCTTCCTCTGCGGAGCCGCTGCTAGCCGCGGGTGTCGACTTGCTGATCGAGAAGCCGCTGGCCGCGAGCCTCGCCGACGCCGACCGGATTCTGGAGATGAGCCGCAAGTATGGGCGCATCGTGCAGGCCGGGCATCTGGAGCGCTTCAACCCTGCAGTGACGGCGGCGCGGCAGCATCTGCGTCAGCCGATGTTCTTCGAGTCGCACCGGTTAAGCGTGTTTACACCGCGTTCGCTGGATGTCGACGTTGTGCTCGATCTGATGATTCACGATCTCGATATTGTGCTCAGCCTGGTGGCTTCGCCGGTGCGCGAGGTGCGGGCGGTTGGGCTGCCGGTGCTCTCGAATAAGGTGGACATCGCCAATGTGCGGCTGGAGTTCGAGAATGGCTGCGTCGCCAACTTCACTGCCAGCCGGGTGAGTACGGAGCGAGTGCGGAAGCTGCGGTTTTTTCAGCCGCACCAGTATCTTTCGCTCGACTTTGCGCGGCAGGATCTGCTGATGATCGACGTGACGGCGGCGGCTGGAATGGATCCGGCGCAGCTTGCGGCACTGGCGGAGAGGGTGAGCCAGCATCCGTCTGCCGGGTTGTCGCTCAAGAAGATTTCGGTGGAGCAGGGCGAGCCGCTGAGGCTTGAGATTGCCTCCTTTCTGGGGGCGGTTCGGACGCGGGCTACGCCACTGGTCTCGGGTGAGGATGGTCGGGCGGCACTTGCTCTTGCTTTGCAGATCAACCAGGCGATTGCGACTCATGCGGAACGGACTGGGCTGTAGGGGTCGGGGTCCAAGCCGAATGGGCACCCACATTCGCAAAGTGCGCGATGGATGAGGCACCCGGCGCAAATGAGCACGCTCACGATGACAAGGGTTTTGCTGCTCAGGATTAATTCGCTCCGAGCTGTGTCGGGCGGGAGCTGTGAACTGCGGCAATCGGATTGGGTCTCTGAAAGGCCAGACACTCTGAGATGCGCTTGAGCATGTCGGTGGGGTGGATTGGCTTGGTCAAAGCGGTGAAGTCATGGCCACGGCGGCGGGCTTTCTGGAGCAGATCAACGGTGGAGGCCTGTCCCGAGAACAGAATGACTCTGAGGTCTGGGATCGATTGCGTGATCATCATCGCCAGTTCGACGCCGGAGATTCCGGGCATAACGACGTCGGAGATCAGAAGGTCTGGGGTGATTGCATTCGCAATGCGGAGGGCTGTGACTCCGTCGTACGCGGTCATGGTGATGAAGCCGGCGTGGGAGAGGATGATCGATAGAGTGTCGGCAATGACTTTTTCGTCGTCGACGATGAGAACGACCGGAGGCTCTTTGACTGGGAGAACGACTACGTCTTCCCGGGCCACTTCTTTGAGCGGAACCACAGGAAAGTTGAATTTTCGGGACATGGGAGATACCTCTGGAATGACCGTAGTCCACTTTGTAGAGTACGGGTTAACTCTTTTGTATCTGTGAGTTGAGGCGTGGCTTAGCTTCTTCCCAGAACCTCGCGTTCTTTTGCTCGCGAAATCGTCTTGACCTGCGCCAATGTTCGTCAGATTATCTTTACTTCACGTTACGTTTGCGCCTCGTTTGCATCAAACCATCAATGATGGGAGAAGTCACCCAGTAAGGAGAAAATCGTGAGCAACGGCGGCGATTTCGCAAATGGACAGACGAAATTCGAATCAATGCTTCAAGTGGACGTCCCGAAGGGCCGTGATGGCAAACATAAAGACATCATCTCGCGGCTGCTGGCGGATATCGCCAGGCTGGACGACGGAGCGGCGCTGAAGATTCCACTGGCTCAGCTTCCGGACACGAAGGAGAATATTCGGTCGGCGTTGAGCCGGGCTGCGCGACAGGCGAAGATCAACCTGGCGACGTCGAGTAATAGTGAATTTCTGTATGTGTGGAAGACGGAAAAATAGACTGGTGCGGTTCTGAGGAATCGAACCGCCCGGCGAAAAGAGGTGACTCCACCTCCGTGTAACGACTTTCACCATCACGAAGGATGATTCATCCCCTGCGGCGGCGGGACGCGAGTGCTATGGAAGAAGGCTATCTTCCAGGTGCCGGACTTTCTCTCGAGGAAGGCTGATTCCAACCATTTTCGGTGTATTGTCCCGGAAGCGTCGGTGACGGTGCCGTCATTCACATAAGCAATCCATGCAGTGTTGCCGCTGACGTGAACGTCGGTTTGCGTTACGTTCCACTCGTAGTGTTTGCCGGCAGCCCGCTCGGATTTGATGAGGGCGATGATGGAATCAGGCGTAAATCGTTCGCCTCCGTCGTACATGTAGAAGTCGTGTGTGACGAGTGAATCGAATTTCGCGAGGTCATTATTGCTTATTGCGGTGAACAGGGCCTTGATCGTGTCGACAATTTGGGTTGTGTCGGAGAGGGGCGATTTCCGCTGGGCCCTTGCGGTCGAGAGCGGAACGCAAAGGACACCGGCGAGGGTTATGGCTGCGATGGAGATGCGATACCGCATAGACAAAGAGAGGCTCCTGAGGAAGATTGCTCGATTAGATCGGTCGGACTACATCGGTCGGAAGCGGCGAGATGGTCTGGATATGCATCTTTCAGTAGGGGTTGGGTTGGTTGCTGAGGATCTCTTTGCCTCCGCTCTGCGCGATGAAGTAGGTTTTCCCGGGCACGTGGGGGACGGGAGTGCTGAGGTCCTGCCATAGGAAGATGCGGCGGGTTTCGGTCCACTTGAGGCTGAGGGAGATGTTGTCTTCGAAGAGGTGTGGGGCGTCGGGGAAGAAGCTGCCGTACCAGAGGTTGGAGCTGCGGCCGTTGAGGATGTGGATGGGTCGGGTGTTGATGTCGGGGCGGTGGAGATAGAAGCCGAGGGTGCTGCCACTTTCGTATTCGCCATTGATCACGATGAGATCGTCGGGCTTGAGTACGGGCGCGATGGCGGCGGCCAGCTGGCGCGAGGTGAGGATGGGGGAGAAGATCTGCAGGCCGATGTGGGCGGCGAGCAGGAAGGCGAAGGTGGCGCCGGCGAGCCAGAGGTTGGCAGCGTGGGGCTTGTAGTTGGCGCGGAGGAGCCAGTTGGCGAGGGTGCCGAGGAAGAGCGCGATGGCGGTGAGGAGGAGGGGGTCGTGGAAGGCGGACATGGCCTGGGTGTTGAGGTCGAGGAAGTGGCCGAAGGAGAGGGCGTAGTCGCTGGGATTTTGTTTGAGGAGGGTGGCGAGGTTGGTGCCGGCCGCGGGGCGGGCGCGGAAGACGAAGAATCCTGCGATGAGGGCGGCGATGGAGCCGAGGGTGAAGAGGACGAGTGAGATTCGTTGGCCGGCTCGGGTGAGAGGGTTGGGTACGGTGAAGGACTCTGCTTCGGTGGCTTCGTCGTTGAGCCAGCCGGCGATGAGGAGGATTAGCGGTGGGAGGGATGGGAGGACGTAGTACTCCTGGCGAGTGGAGAACGAGAAGAAGAGAAGAGGGATTGTTGCCCAGAGGCCGAGGAGGAGGCGCGTGCTCTCTTGCGGGGTGAGGGTTCGGATGGAGACGAGGGGGCGGAGGGATTTGCGCCAGGGGACGGTGCGAAGGGCGCGGAGGAGGTAGGCGCTCCAAGGCATGAGCCAGAGGAGAAGGAGGCCCCAGAAAAGCCAGAGGGGGACTGTGTCGTAGTCGCGGGGGACGCGGAGGTTGAGATAGCGGAGGAGGTGCTCGTTGACGAAGTAGAACCAGAGCCAGCCGTGGACGTTGCCGTCGGTGGGGAGGGGTACGGACCAGTGGTGGTGGGTGAAGGTGAGGTTGCCGGGATTGCCCTGGGTGGGATTGGCGAGGGCGATGAGGATGTGCCAGGGGGCGGCTATGACGAGGAAGACGATGGTGCTGGAGACGGGGGCGAGTTGCTTGATGCGGGAGAGGACGGCGTGGAGGTTGCGGCGGGTGAGTGCGAGGTGGGTTAGGACTATCAGGATCGGGAAGACTATGCCGATTAATCCTTTGGTGAGGACGTTGAGGGCGCAGCAGGCGGCGAAGGCCCAGCATAGGAGTGGGTTTGGGGTGGAGTGTTGATGTTGGGCGGTGAACGACCCCACGATAGGCGCGGTGACGCTGCGCCGATCATGGGGCACCCGGTTGTGTTGGGTGGATTGCTCGGTTAGCCAGTAGCAGTAGATGGCGAGGGTTAGCCAGAGACAGACCATTGCGTCGGGGATGAGGATGCGGGTGAAGATGAAGATGCCGAAGCTGGAGAGAAGGAGGAGGCCGGCGTAGAGGCCGGCTCGGATGCTGGCGAAGGCGCGGCGGGCGAAGGCTTCGACGATCAGGGTGAGAGCGAGGACCGTGAAGGCGAGGGGCAGGCGCGCGGTGGCGGTGTGGACGCCGAAGAGTTTGAAGCTGGCGGCTATGGACCAGTAGAAGAACGGGGCTTTTTCGAGGTAGCGGATGCCATTGGCGTAGAGGGTGACCCAGTCGTTGCGGAGGAGCATCTCGCGGGCGACTTCAGCGTGGACGGAGTCTGCGTCGTCGAGGAGTGGAGGGGTGAAGAGGGTGACGCTGGAATAAAAGAAGAACCAGAGGGCGATGAGGATGAGGCGGTTTCGCTTGATCTCGGGCTGGGTGGGGGCGATGTCCATGCTGTACGGTCTGGTGGTAACGGAAGATTTCCTCGGCGGCTAAAGCCGAACTTCGACAACGAATTTATGGCGCGACTGAAGTCGCGCTCCTTCGAAACAACGAATGGTTGAAGGGAAGGCGAAGTATCAGCCGAGTTTACGTGAGCGGGCGGGAGCTATCAACGAAGCATGGGTTGAGACGGTGCGCGGCTATGATGGGAGGGCGCGTTGTTGTTGTGTTGAGGCGAGGAGTTGGGCTTGAGTGAGCTGGTGCGAGTTGCGGAGGTGGCGGGGCCGCCGACGGAGCTGATCTTTGGAGATTGGTATCCGGCGATGCGCGTCGGGGAGCTGCGGGCGAAGAAGACGGCGAAGGCGATGCTGCTGGGTGTGCCTCTGCTGGTAGGGAGGAGGAATGATGGGAAGCTGTTTGCTATGCGGGATCTTTGTCCCCATCGCGGGATTCCTTTGTCGGCGGGTTGGTTCGATGGGGAGACGGTGACTTGTAAGTATCATGGGTGGCGGTTTGAGCCTTGCAGTGGGCGGTGCGAGGAGATTCCTTCGCTGACGAGTCATGAGACGCTGGACCCTACGAAGATTTTTGCAGGGGCGTTTCCTTGTGAGGAGCGCGATGGGTATGCGTGGGTGTATTTGCCGGAGGCGGGGACGGGGCGGGTGGGGGGCGAGTTGCCTGCGGTGCCGGAGGTGCCGAAGTTTTCGGCGCGGTTTCGGACGGCGCATTTGATGGCGGAGCTGCCTTGCAATGTGGACCACGGGATTATCGGGTTGATGGATCCGGCGCATGGGCCTTTTGTGCATCAGGCGTGGTGGTGGCGGAGCCGGGCGAGTATTCATGAGAAGGAGAAGCATTTTGAACCGCTGAACGACTGCGAGAACAAGGGGAGAAATGCAGGGTTTCGCATGTCGTCGCATGCTCCGAGTGCGAACTCGGCGCCTTATAAATTGCTGGGGGTTTATGGAGAGCCGATTACGACGACGATTGATTTTGTGCTGCCGAACCGGCGGTATGAGACGATTCGGGCCGGGGAGAAGTGGTTTGCCAGTTTGACTACCGTGACGCCGGTTACAGCTTCGACCTGCCGGATCGATGTTTGTGCGGCCTGGAATGTTTTTTATTGGGTGCCATTTGTAACTCCGATTGCTAAGTTTTTCGGGGCTCGGTTTGTGAGGCAGGATCAGCAGACGATGATGGAGCAGGCGGAGGGGTTGCGGTTCAATCCGGGGCTGATGCTGATCGACGATGCGGACAAGCCGGCGAAGTGGTATTTTGCGTTGAAGCAGGCTCGGCTGAAGGGTACGGGGGAGCATCCCTTGAGCGGGCCGGTTACGCTGCACTGGCGGAGTTGAGGCTGGACTACCCCTCCCGTCTAAATTGCGCAAAGTCTTCTATCGGCGAGGGTTAAGTCTGGACTTCGAGGATCGTCGCTCCAAGAGTTGTGCAGTCGTTCAGGGCAAAGTGGAGGGCTTCCGCGCGGTTCTTATGGCTGGAAGACGAAAAGCAGATCCCTCCGCTGCGCTGCGGGATGACAACTAAAAAGCAAAAGCAAAAAGCAAAAGAAGGCAAATCCTCCACCTACGGCACAGGATGACAACTAAAAGGCGAAGGCAGATCCTCTGGCCTGCGGCGAAGGGTAGCAAAATTCAGAGACTCTTTCAGGATTGAGCTTTGGTGATGGCGGCGCGAAGGGCGGGGATGCCGCCGGGTTTGACGGCCCCGTGGCCGCAGGCGAAGCGCTCGATGGGGTAGGCGAGGAGCTTTTGGGCGCTGGCGAGCGCGGTGGGTCTGTGCCATGTGCCGAAGTTGGGAAGAGGGAAGAACCAGGGGGCGAAGCCGCTGACGGTGAGGTGGCCTTTGCCGACCAGGCTGTCGCCGGCGTAGAGGGTGCCGTCGCGCTCGTCAAGGAAGGAGAGGTGGCCGGGGATGTGGCCGGGAGTTTCGATGGCGCGGAAGGAGCCGATGAGTTCGTCTTCGGTGACGAGTTTGTTGGGGCGGGACTTGATGCCGGGGACGCCGCCTTTGATTTTGGCCTGAGGTTCGTCGGGTTGGAGAGACATGTCGGGGGGTTTCTGGAGGAGGGGCAGGCTGCGGGCGTTGGAGACGAACTCGACGTTAGAAGGGCCGAGTTTTTCGAGGAGGGCGTCGACGGAGCCGACGTGATCCATGTGGGCGTGGGTGAGGAGGATGCGGCGGATGGGTGCGCCGAGAGTGCGAGCGGCGATGAGGATGTCGTTGTGGGAGCCGGAGAGTCCGGTGTCGATGAGGGTGACGCCGTCGGGTTCGCGGACGAGGAAGCAGTTGACGAAGCCGAATCGGGTGAGTTGGATAGCGTTGGCGGTGATCTGAGTAGATTTCATCTGCTGGATTGGATGCTTGAAGAGATTGCGAGGCAGCGACTTTCACGGCAGACGGTTTGTTGATTGCTCTTGTGCGTCAGTTACAAGCTGTGTGCTATGTGCGTGGTTTATCGCGAGCGTACGACGGGGAGGAAGCGCTCGCGCGAGACTGAGTTCATGGGGGAGCGGCAGTGGTCCGGATTGCTGCCGATCATCGCCAACCACTTGGTTAATGTGCAGGTGTCCAGAGGGTGGCATGGGAAAATGAGCTGGTGGCCGAAGAAGAGTCGCCGACGACCTGGCCGCGGTTGTTGATTCCCAGCGCTTCGCTTAAGTCGCCGCCTGGGAGGGTGCCGAGGTCGATCATCACCCCGTCGTCGAATAAGAAGGCGTGTGAGGATGAGTTCGCTGTGGAGGATGAGCCGACCACCTGGCCGTGGTCGTTGATGGCGTTAGCGCGGCTGGAGGTGCCGCCGGGTAGAGTGCCGAGGTCCTTCATCACTCCGTCTTCAAACAGGAACGCGTGCTTATTCCCGCTTGCGGTGTTGGCCACCCCGACGATCTGGCCATGCTTGTTGATGCCGGTAGCACTGCTGAAGTTGCCGCCGGGAAGAGTGCCGAGGTCGACCATGACTCCATCGTCAAACAAAAACGCGTGAGTGTCCCCGCTTGCGGTGGCTGATTCGCCGACGGTCTGGCCGTGGTCGTTGATGGCATTCGCGCGGCTGGAGGTGCCGCCGAGAGTGCCGAGGTCAATCACCGCGCCGTTTTCAAACAGAAAGGCGTGAGCGCCCGAAACGCCGACTACCTGGGCGTGGTCGTTGATGGCCAGAGCCTGGTTGTTGTTGTCTCCGGCGCCGGTGCGAGGGGGGAGCTTGAGCATCACGTCATCGTCAATCAGAACGGCGAATTCGAATAGGGCGGTGGCGCCGGAATAGCCGGCGATCTGTCCGCGTTTGTTAATGCCGGTCGCCGCGCTGAAGCCGGCACCGGGAAGAAGGCCGAGATCTGCCATGACCTGGTGTTCGAATAGAAAAGCATGGGGGCGAGACAGGCCGCTGGTCTCGGAGTCTCCGACGATCTGGCCCTGGTTGTTGATGCCCCTGGCGACGCTGAACGAGCCATGGGGAAGAGTGCCGAGATCCTTGACGGTAAAACTCTGACCGGCGATAGGCTGTGACGCGACGACGCTCAAGAGGGCTAAGACTGTAAAAATCCGCCCGACGTGCCCAACAGGGAGACCGCGGCTGATTCGCCTGGATAGCGATTGCATAAGGAATACTCCTTTTCAAGGGTGAAGGAGAGGGTAAAGCGCAGCTCCACGTGGCGCAGGCCTTTCCACCAATCGGCCAACGAGCCATCACCTTCCGGAGAGCACGACAAGAGACAGGAGATGAAGGTATGCGGAGTCGCGGACTTGCGTCTGTGCGGCGGATCACAGAGCTTATGAAGTCTTGATTAAGTGGGGTACGCGCGGCCTTCTGGTTAGAAGGCGCTGACGCCCTCTTCGATGACCAGCTGGTCGACGGAGATATTCATGACCTTGCCTAGTTTTTTGAAGTCCTCTTTCCACTCGGGGGTCCAGTAGTTGGTGTCGCTGCGGCGGAGGAGGTCGTTCCAGATGTTCTGGGCCTGCCAGAGGTTTACTTCGAAGGGCATCTTGTGGATGGTTTCGGCGACGAGGAGCGCGGTGGCGAGGGCGTCGGAGGCTGACGGGTCGCCGGCGGCGGAGGCTTCGAGGCGAACCATGGCTCGCTTCATGCGTTGGCCGGCGGTGAAGCCGAGGAGTTGGGTGTCGAGGGGGATCTGGTCGGCTTCGGCGCGGCTGAGAAGGGTTTCGATGTCGGCGGGGTCGAAGTTTTCGGCCTCGATGGCGCGGCGCAGGCTGGCGTTGATGGCGAAGCGAGCCGCGGAGGCGAGGGCGGGGGGTGCGGACATGCCGGTTTCGGTGAGGAAGTGGAGGAGCGAGGCGTGGTCTTCGTAGATCTTGCGGAGGGAGTCCTCCATCTCGGAGATGGTCTGGTTGAGGATGGTGTTGAGGATGCGGTGCTGCTCGTCGGCGAAGAGGGAGGTGAGGGAGTAGGCGGTGGATTCTCCGTTGGCTTCGCCCTGGCCGAAGAAGCGGTCGATGAGACGGATGACTTCGGGGAGGTTGGCGCGGCGGATGGCGGTGCCGATCTCGGTGGAGAAGGTATGGAAGGCTTCGACTTCGGTTGGGTCCTGGGAGTTGTAGCGCTTGACGGCGGCGGAGAGATTCTGGTCGCCGAGATGGAGGACGGCGAAGCAGATGTCCTCGTTCTCCTCGGTGATGCGGGAGTAGATGAGGGCGCGTCCGACGGCGACGCGGCCGCGGCCGGAGTTGAAGGTCTCCTGGCTTTCGCGATGGACGTCGAAGCAGAAGAGCTCGCCGTGCTCGGGGTAGTTGCGGAAGATGGAGCTGATGGCATAGTGGGCGCCGACTTGTTCGAGGCCGATCTGCATGCTGTTGACGTAGCGGCGGTAGACTTCGGCTCCGTCGCCGATTTCGGGGATGTTGCTTTTGCCTTTGGCGAGGATGTCGAGGAAGTTTTTTTCGAGGTCGATGCCAGATTGGCCGAATAGTTTGGCGGCGAGCTGGAGGACGCGGCCAGCGTAGGCGATCACCTGCACGGTTTCGATGCCGGAGAGCTCGTCGAAGAACCAGCCGCAGGAGGTGTACATGAGCTGGGTGTGGCGTTCGAGCTCGAGGAGTTCGAGTGCGGTGATGCGTTCGGCTTCGGTGAGTTCGCGAGTGGCTTGCTGGTGGAAGAAGTTGAGGATGGAGGCGGGGGTGCGGTCGAGGATGACCTGGATGTAGGCGTCGCGCGCGACCCAGAGATCTTTGAGGAGGGGTTGGGCGAGCTGCTCGGCGAGGGGAGCGGTGGCGTCGCGGAGGTAGTCGAGGGCTTCGCGGAGTGGGGTGCGCCACTCCTGATTCCAGCCGGGCTTGCCGCCGTTGCAGCCGCAGTTGGAGCGCCAGCGTTCGATGCCGTGGGCGCAGGACCAGGAGGTGTCTTCGGCGACTTCGGCCTCCCAGCGGGGAGGGAATTTTGCGAGGAACTCGCCGTAGTTGGTCAGGTTG
>JAOAPF010000475.1 GCA_025462755.1 Edaphobacter sp. | reverse complement strand
TGCCGACTCGAATGTTCGCAAAAGGTGCTTGATCGTCGAAGCTGATCTTCCCCCCTTTCACTTCCACGCCCAACTGTGCCCAGAGATCCGGGAGGTCCACTTCAACAGGAGCTTGACTCCATTTGGCATAGAGATGCCGCAGCACCGAAGTACCGGTCGATCCATCCCCAACAGCGAGAATGCGTTGGACGGACCACTCCTTGTCGATTGTGCCGCCAGCCTCCACGATACCTCGGAGTGCGTCTTGTAGTCCTTGGGTATTTCCCGTCTGCTTCCTTATTTCGATGTCCGCGACCAGACAGAACAGAGTTCCACCCCAGTAGGTGCGCCCCCACGTGTGGGTTCGATCGAGCCCGAGGTCACCGGATGCCGGCTCGCCGTTGTGCATTCCGGCAACCATGTCTAACCAGATGCGCTCAGGCGTCAGCTTGCCGGCCTGCACCCGCGCAACCGGTTCGACGTACGTGGCGATTCCTTCCTCCAGCCAGTGCTGCGCATCCGGCAAGGAGACGAGTGACATATGCACGAGCTCAGGAGTTGCAACCCAATCGTCGTCGAGCTCCTGTTGTGTCGTGTGCTGGCCAAGGCGAAGCCGCGTCACCGCAGGAAATCCATCCCGGTTTCCCCACGTTGTCCCGTGCAGCATGCCATTCCGGCCATGAGTGCTGTCCACCGCAATTTACGCTGACGTAATCGGGAAGTACCCGTAGTAGACGGCAACGGCGTGCGCAGCCCTTTGAAGGTGTCCCTCAATCGGGCCTTTGGGCAGATCAGGCGTTTCCCTTCCGATAGTGATCAGCAGATGGCCGCCGCCAACCTGAAACAGGCGATGCGTCCATACTTGAGGGCGGGGACCGGGTGACGGAGTTTGACCAGCCATACACAAAGCAGACTGGCTGAGCAGGAGAACGAGCGATCCTGCGGCAATGATCTGAGGCTTGGTCCCCGAGTCTTCACACAGACGCATGCTTTTCGTGAACATCAACACCTCTAACCACGGGGATGAGTCCCTGCTTCGCGATCTGGCCTGAGCAGAGGATTCATCTGTTCGAGATATAGACGAACAAACCGGCACTTTGCTTTGAGGCTAAAAAGCAAATCGTCAGGAATCGCCGCGGACTTGTAACTATTCACTTGTTCGTTTCTCTAAAGGCTTGAAGGACGTTGCAGAGACGAATCGCCCGCTGAGATTCGTTCGCGAGCATCCAGTCAGAAAGTCCAGAGGACGGAATGAAGCGACTCATCTCTATCGACCGTGGCATCTCGGCAAAGCTCTCTGTTTTGCAATCGCCCTTTCTTCTTGCGATCAGGCTGTATTGGGGTTGGCAGTTCGCGCAGACAGGCTGGGGCAAGATGCACAATATCGCTAAGATTACCGGCTTCTTCTCCCGCCTCAACATTCCCTTTCCGGGCTTCAATGCACACTTCATCTCAGGGTTGGAGTTCTTCGGCGGTTTGCTTTTGATTGCAGGGTTAGCGACCCGCTTAACTGGTTTCCTGCTTGCGGCTAACATGTTTGTGGCGTATTGGACATCCGATCGTGAGGCGCTCTCTTCCTTCATCTCCGACCCCGGGAAGTTCTACGTTGCCGATCCATATACATTCCTATTTGCTTCTTTAATGGTGCTGATCTTTGGTGCTGGATTCATCTCGCTCGACGCTTATATTCTCGGGCGTATGAAGGAGCAAGACTGCCTCTCATGAGCCCCGAACTTCCAATAAGGGACGAGACTCAGATCATTGCGTCGATCCTCGGCGGCAATGCGGAGCAGTACCACGAGCTCATCCGACCCTACGAGCGGAGCGTATACAGGATGGCGCTTTCTTTCATGAAGAACGAATCTGACGCCGAGGACGTTGCCCAGGAAGCCTTTCTGAAGGCCTTTCGAAATCTCGCAGACTTCCGCGGACAGGCGAAGTTCAGCACATGGCTTATCAGCATCACACTAAACGAGGCCCGTGGCCGCCTGCGTCGTCAGAGTGCGATTCGGATGGAATCCCTCGATGAGACACCGGATGAGGGCGGCCGGGTTTCTCCGGCGATGTTACGCGACTGGCGCGAGGTCCCATCAGAGGCCCTCGAGCGAAAGGAGGTTCGCGAGATGCTGCGACTGGCGATCTCAAGCCTGTCTCCTATTTACCGCGAGGTCGTGCTGTTGCGCGACGTGGATGAGCTTAGCATTGAGGAGACAGCGACAGCGCTCACGATCAGCGTTGCCTCCGTCAAGGTTCGTCTGCACCGCGCACGCCTTATGCTGCAGAAAATGCTAGCACCACAACTCAAGAGTACAAATCCAAGGAGGAGGTGGTTTCAATGGTAATAGAATGCAAGCACGTTTGGGACTACATCTCCGACTACCTGGACGGGTCGTTATCGCCTGAAACGAAAGACCTGGTGCAACGACACCTTGAACACTGCGAGATCTGCTCGGCAATTCTTGATTCGACACGCAATATCCTTGTACTCACTGCGGACGATCGAGTCTTCGAGCTACCTGTCGGCTATAGCGAACGGCTGCACGCAAGACTTGCCAAAGAGATTGCGAGTGAAGCGCACGAGCTTGGTGATGATGATTCGGCAGATTAGATCGTGCCGTGCAGGTAGATATGGGTAATCCACTCGGCGGCGACAAGCAGCAGTGTCAGGATTGCCAGCAGGATCTGTATCGTTTCGGCACGTTTTTTGGCCGGATCGGCAGCGCCGACTCTCCATTGCGAGGCAGACCGCGCCCGAAGGGACCGTATTCGCCAGATCACGTAGAGATTCAACGCTGAGCCCCCTATCGCCAGTATCTCCATCGGAATGCGTATCGCGCCGCCGTGAATAGCCGCTAGAACCCTTATGCCTGACGTCGCGGCAGCAAGCGAGCCGATTCCGATCAGAAGTCGCAGGCCGCTGATCGCCATAACCGCTGTACATGCACTCTGCAACAGGATGAAGAAGAAGCTGCCGATTCCGATCATCCAGGAGCGATCTTCCGTGGCTTTGCTCTGTAGTGTCCTGACCCCGATTTCCTGCTTGATCATGATTCTCCTCCCACACCCGACAATCTTATCCGTTTTGCTGACGCAGAGATGATCTCGGTATCGCTTGCGTGCGGTGAGTTGTAACCTTCGAATTATTTCGTTGTCCTACAGTAGAGGCACTCCGCTCGAGGAAGTCCTCGTGCCAGACATCCGTCGCTTAGATGGACTGGATTCAGTGGAAAAAGTAATTACCGTCGACGAGGGAACTTCTGCACCGAGGACCGTACGAAGAATTACTGAACGAACACCTGGCACGTTTAGCACGCGCTCGCCCGTTCTTGATCCTGACCGTCGGGTATCCTGCGAAAGACGCAAGCGTACCAGCCATAACGAAGAAGTCGCCAGATGAAATCGCGATGTTTATCTGTATGATTCGGAGAAGGTTTGATCCAAACTAACGCAGAAAGTGGGACCATTCGGGTAGCTGTAGTGCAGACGTCGTCGGCCCTTCCTGATCTCTCCAGGGCATTAGATGTGGCATTTAGCACGTTATTCAGACTGGCTGAGTATTAGGCGGAGGTGTTCCGCACGGATTCCTCCAATAGACATTGAACCTGACCAGAGAATAGGAATGGAAAGCTCTGCAGAGCTTTCCATTCCATCGATATCCGAGGATCCCTGGGAGGGAAATTGCGATCTTGAAATCCGGGGTTATGTTATCTGCTAATTGAGGCGTTTAACAATAGGACAATTGATGGAAAAGCCAGAACTGCCAAAGGTAGCGCCGCCCGGGCCGGTAATCAACCCATCTTGCACGAATGTAAGAATCTGGAATTCTTCGCGAAGCTGTCCGCGAAATCCTCGATTGATCGCATCATTTGTCCATTCGAACAATTGCGCATCCCATGCCGGGCTGTAGTCGAGAGCGATTGTAGGTATTCCACCAAGAACATTGTTTGGTCTAAATCCGTCGGCCAAATCGGGTGATAGTCCCTGACGGAATGGATTTTCACAAGCACCGGTTTCCGGTCCGTTGGTGGAGATAAAGATGCGTTCGATGGGGCTGGCGAAACTATCGTCGTGGCCCAATAGAAGTTTGCTCATAAGCGGAGCGTAGGTATTATGTTCAATGGCTGCCGCAAGAGGGATGCTCGCATCCGTAGAGAGGTACCATACGGGGCGCCCAAAACTGAAGCCGTTGATTAGATTGAGTGTAACCGTCATCTTGAAGGGATCAATTGCGACAACCTGATCATGCACTCTGGAGTAATCCACCCCACCGTTTGGGAAGTCGATTTGGCTGGCGTCAACATTGAACGCAATCATAGGGGCGTTATAGATGACATTTCCTGCATTCTGGATTTGAACATAGGGGCTATAATTCTCATCTCCGACTGCACCCGGTACTGCAGATCGCGGTGGGAATTCAGCACCCTGTGGACCAGGAACTATCTTTCTCTGCGGAGCGAAGTTCACCGTGCCCTTGTCAAACACGATATCCCCGTTCGCATCTAAATTGCCAGTTCTCGCGGCATTAGCGGCAAAACCAAGTTTAGTCGAGAAATTCAGCCCTAACTCTGCTGCTACTGCCTGGTTGCTAACGTCGGTGAGGATGTACCAGATGCTCTTTTTCGTATCCTTCAGCGTTCCCTTATATAAGGGCAAGGTGATCGTGCCATGAGCAGCATCCACAGTACCTGAATTCAGAAGTTGAACAGGTCCCACCAGGCTGGGGTTTGTCGTGGAGGGCGAAGGGCCAAAGTAACTCAGAGGCACTGTAGCACCGACTCCGGGCTTCACGCACAGCTCAGGAAGCCGATTCCGGCTCTACAATCGTCTCGTTGGACGAGATTGCGACGTTCGTCTAAACCAAGAGCGGAGGGAGCTTGAGCCAGACGAATAGACAGGGTCGGACCATTCGAGTAGCTGGGGTGCAGGCGTCGTCTACGGTACCCTCCTCCGTGTGCCTCTTATACCGCAGCTACTGGCTGGGTAAACGCGGCGGACCATGCCGAGCACACTTCGGTAAAACTGCACCGAAGTCTTCATTGTTCGAGACCCGAAACGTGATCGCAGAGATTTTTTCAATCGCCGGTGCCATACGCCAGCAGTGTACGTCGAATTTACTTTTCCGGAGGGCATGGGGAGGCGATTGGACGTGCTCGATCCTCGGGTCTAGAATCCAGCCATACCCGTTCCGGGACTGGGGAGGTCTGTATGCCCCACTATGAGTTCGTCTGCAATGCCTGCAAGAAAACATTCTTGAAGACTCTGACCATCGCAGAGCATGACGCGG
>JAOAPF010000471.1 GCA_025462755.1 Edaphobacter sp. | reverse complement strand
GCGACGGTGGTGCTCGACTATCAAACGCTATCCCCGAATTTCGGCTTGAATTCATGGGTTTCCTTCATTTCTGCTGTGCATCATGAAGCGCTCCTTAGCGGGCAGCTCCTTTTGCTTGAAGACGAGGTCAATCCCGTGATGACCGCTGTTCTAAACGCCGGCCTCGAAATCAACGGATTGGCAGACTCCTCTACTTTTGATGGACCTCGATTGAAAACGCTCGATGTGACAGGTGTCGGAACCTATCAGAGCCTAGCCGCCGCCTTTCGCAAAGCGCTCGATGCGGTTCAGCGCACCCGTGTTGACGCAATTGGGCAACGGGCGAAATCCGCGCTGCCGAGACTTTCACTCGACAGCTCCATCAATCCACGTCCGCTGGATGACGTTCTTTCAATGAGAGGTTCGGTGAGTGGAGGCGTGTACAGGGCGGCCATTGGCCGGCGGGCGCTGTCGCACGGTGAAACGATTGGAAGAGAGATGGGAGTCACGAGTTGGGTCTCTTTGTCTGGCACCGATGACCGGGCATTCGCTCAGGGAGAGTTCGTCGCGACCTCTGACGAACTTCAAAACCTCTTGAGAGCACTTCGCTCGAAAAATATCAAAATCGTATCTATCCGGAACCATATGGTTGGGGAGCACCCCCAGCTTCTTTACGTGCGTTTTTGGGACGAAGGACGAGCAATCGACATCGTCACGGCCCTGCGATATGCCCTCAACGTCCAAGTAGGGATAGCCGCGGCCCCTTCCTTCGTCCGTGAATTTTGAGGTCGGGAATGGACAAGATGGCAATGCGGAAGAGGTTCTTGGGACTTTTCAACAGGAACCTGCTCACACATGCGGTAAAGTGCAGAGATATAGCCACATACTAAGTCAGAACTCATAGTCGAGTGAGAACTGAATCCGCCTCGCCGTTGAGGCTCCGATCGGATGGCCGAAGTTCGATTGCGGGAGGACGTCGGAGCCGAAGGCGTTACTCAGGAGTGAGACGTTTCGGTGATTGAGTAGATTGAACGACTCCGCCACCAGATCCAAGTGACCCCAGCCTAACGGAATCATCTTGAGAACTCGCAGATCAAAGTTGATGCTCGGTGTAGTTGAGAGCGAGTTTCGGGCAAATCCAAGTGGACGCGCAGCGAAAGGATAGATCTGTTCGCGATTGCTGTCTAGGCCTACGACCGGATTGGTCCGATAACCGCTGCCAATACTCAGAATGGGAGCAAACTCAATTCCTGTCAGTATCCGCACGAGCGCGCCCGGATTGGCGTTTGCGGCAGCGTCCTGCGGATCGTTGAGGTCTGGGCCAATGAGATACAGACCGCTCAACGTCAGCCGGTGTCTCTGATCCTGCAGCGACAGCGCCCGCTCGTCTTTGAGCGCATACGGATTCTGCGGCTGCTCTGGGTCGTATGAGGCATCGTCAATCGTTTTCGAGAACGTATATCCGGCCAGCAGTTGGAAGTCATCCGTAAACTGACGATTCAAGGTAACTGTGACACCGTTGTAAGTTGAGTTGGCAGAACTGGCGAATTCATTTATTGCGTCGTATGCAGAATTCAGGCGCTGGGGAGAGAAGGTTAGGCGGCCCACCTGTTGAGAAGTCGGAGAACTCACATTGAGTGTCGCTGCGTTCTGCGTTGTCAGGATGACGGGCGGACTAAGATTGACGTTCGTCGCGCGCCCTAGATGGATACCGTGAACGTATTGATACTCCGCCTTGAGGGTGGTCCGCAATGGAAGAGCCTGCTCCGCGCTGAAGGAGGCCACCTCACTATACGGATTATGCAGGGCTGGTTGGGCCCGCCAGATGCTCGGAGCGGCGAGCGGAAAAGGACTTGTCGGTATCGATCCACTTCGATACATCGCTGCTGCGGCACTGTCCTCTAGTATCTGGTTGAATCCATGAGTGCCATCAAATTGAAGGAGCCGATTGACCGTTGAGAGCAGATAACGGTCATAGAAGATGCCGAACCCAGACCGAAGGACGAATGAGGGAAGCGGCGTCCACGCCACGCCCACGCGTGGGCTGAAGTTGAGTGCATGTTGCGGCAGAGGTGAAGGGAGATGGTTGTCTTCATATCGAATCCCATAGTCCAGCGCGAGACTGCGGGCAGGTGTCCAGTGGTCCTGCAGGTAAGCGTTCAGGCGATACTCTGCAAAGTTAGTACGGGGATTGTTGAAGAAGGACTGCGTATAGAAATCAGCGTTACCGCTAGTGAATGCCGCAAGAGTCGGGAACACGAAAAAACCGTGGCCACCGTCGAGAACTTGAGCCCGGAGAGCGACTCGGTCAACTCCTGCTCCTGCCTGGAAGAGGTGACGTTCCCGTTGCAGCATTGCGCTTTCTTCGAACTCCAGGTGGGTTTCGAATCGACGATCGTTTCCCGCGAAAGGAGTTCCGAAGAGTGCAACGCCGGGAATGAAGACTCCCGGACCGGAGGTTGTGTTGGTTCGCTCGCCCGCCCGGCGTTGCGAGAGTTCAAAGCTGACCTTGTTGAGCAGGCTGGTGGATAGGGTCGAGGTCAGGGTTCCGTTGAGGCTGTTGTCCGAAATGAAGGAGGAACCACGTGCGGTGCGATCCGCCAACTCGTCAGTATTGAACGCGTCGGCGACATTGCGGCTGTTCGTAAAGGCGTAGCGAAGCATGGCTGACTGTCGCTCTGAAAACAGATGATCAATCCGACCCGACAGTTCCGTCTCCTGGTCGGTTGTTGGGAAGAATCCTGTCTGGAGAACCAGACCTTGTAACGGACCGGACTGCTGGATCGCTGAATTAATTTGAGAGACTGTCGCAGGCTTGAGGTCGTTAGTGTCTTCGCCGCGAGCCAACTCCTGCTCGGCAGCAAGATAGTAGAACGTTTTGTCGTGTCGGAACGGTCCGCCAAGGGCAACACCGGCCCGGAGGCGACTTTCCTCGGGCTTATAGGGACTCAGACCGAGAGGTGGGGTTGCGTTGAGAGCTCCGTTTTGGACGAAGAGAAACGCATCGCCGTGAACATGGTTGGCACCAGCGCGGGTCTGAACGTCGATGGCGCCTCCGGCAGCGCCGCCAGACTCGGCCGCAAATCCGTGATTGATGATCTGAAAATCGTTGATGGCTTCAGGTGAGAGCTGGGTCCTGCTACTCCCGCTGAACTCGTCATCGTCACCCACACCGTCAAGGCGGATGGCATTGCTGCTGGGGCGGACACCACCAAAACCGAATCCGCCATTCGATTGAGTAAGAGTCCGTTGCGAGAGCATGGGATTTGCTGGAGTCGCTTGCGGAGAGAGCGCTACGAAGGTCAGGTAATTGCGGCTGGGAATTGGCAGCTCTTCGACGCGATCACGATCAATGTTGACCACCGAGGAGGTCTGAGTCGTGTCAAAGGAGGATTGGCTGGCCGTCACATTCACCGTTTCCGTCGACCCTGCCACCGCAAGGGCGAGGGTCAGTTGTGTAGTATGCCCTGTCGCGACTGACACGGAGGGTTGCATCAATGTCTTGAAGCCCGGGGCGGAGACCTTAAGTGTGTAGGTGCCACTGGGCAAATCCAACATGGCGAACGTGCCATCTGAACTCGTCGAGGCCGAGCGTTGAAAACCGTCCTGGCCCGAGAGAGTGATGACAGCATGAGCCAGCGGACTTCCATCGGACGCTGCGATCACTCCAGCAACTGTGCCGCTATGGCCGATTTGAGCGTGGACGGGTACGGCGACGACAACAATTATGCAAAGAAGCGCGAAGAGGCGCTGAGATTTGACACAAGGCATGCGAGGTCTCCGGGTGCGAAGGGAAGAGGGCCTGGCTGATGAAAGCGCAGGAGGGCTCATACGCAGATGACAAGCGGATGTCACCAAGCGGGTACGGGTCGGAGGGGGTCAGATTCTAAGTGGGGGCGGGAACAGCGGTGGAACGAAAAATCTTGTGACCACAGAGCTCGGGCGAAC
This sequence comes from Edaphobacter sp., assembly GCA_025462755.1. Lineage (GTDB taxonomy): Bacteria > Acidobacteriota > Terriglobia > Terriglobales > Acidobacteriaceae > Edaphobacter. The sequence continues at coordinate 5,576 of JAOAPF010000471.1, read as the reverse complement.
TGGCAAACCACAACTCAGGGAATGTCTAAAGACAAATATGAAAGAAACAAGACCGGCTAGACTGGCCGTAAGTTTGCAGACAAGCAATACGAGACACAGTACAAGAATAAGGCCGAACACAGCCATCTCGGTGTCGTTACCCGGTCCCGGCGGATCCCAACGGTCAAAAAACTCGAGCATGGGCGAGAGAAATGTCGACAGCAGAAGCATCAGAGTTCCGAACTGAAGAAGTCCCCGCACGTTCTGAGTGTACTCCCTTTTACTATTGCACTTGTGCGCATCTGGTGGTGTCTGAATGTGCGTCGATGGTGGGTAACGCGCGCGACCGTGATTAGGGTCCGAGGCAACGTCGGAAGTTCTTTCAGGAACGTCATTCTGAGAATCAACGCAGCTACGAACTCTTCAGTGAAGCGGGGGGAAGCCAGGTTCTGTCAGACTCTGCGAAACTGAGATGTTTGCGCCAGGTCAGCTCCTATGTCCCCGCCGCATGAGTCTCACCTTGAAGATTATCCTTTTGGCTCTCTGTGGAGCCATCCCTTTCAAAGACCCACTCGTAAAGAACTGGTAGAAGCAGCAGAGTCAGGAGAGTCGAGGTGAATAGTCCTCCGATCACCACGGTCGCAAGGGGGCGCTGCACTTCAGATCCTGTGGATTCTGAGAAGGCCATCGGAATAAAGCCGAAGCTGGCGACACAGGCAGTCATCAGAACGGGACGGAGTCTGCGGCGTGCTCCGGCCAGCACGGCGTCGTAGGTCGTCAGACCGGTCGCTCTCGCCTGATTGATCGAACTGACAAGAACGAGGCCATTCAACATGGCAACGCCGAACAGAGCGATGAAGCCCACCGAGGCCGAGAGGTTCAGATTCATCCCTCGAAGCCAGAGCGCCGCGATACCGCCGACTAGCGCGAACGGGATGTTGCCGACGACAAGGAGAGCTTGTTTGAACGACTTGAAGGCGAGGTAAAGCAGGACATAGATAAGGAAGACAACAACGGGAATGATGATCATCAAGCGCTTGGTGGCACGTTGCTGATTTTCGAACTGACCACCAAGTTCAATCGAATACCCTGTTGGCAGCTTCACTTCACGTGCAATATTCGCTTGCACTTCTTTGACGAAGCTACCAAGGTCTCGACCTCTGACGTTCGACATCACCACCATTCGGCGCTGGCCCTCTTCGCGATCGATCTCAACTGCGGCACGTACAACACGTAATTTTGCTACTTGATCAAGCTTCACTTGCGCACCACCGGGAGAACGAAGGGTAATGTCCTCCATACTCTGCGGATTCTCTCGATACGACTGCGGCAGCCGCATCGCGATGTCATACCTTTTCTGACCTTCAATGAGTTGAGAGACGACGGAGCCCGAGGCACCCGCTTCAACAGCCTCCTCCACATCCGAGACATTCAGACCGTAGCGAGCCAATGCGCCACGATCGATGCGAATGGTGAGATCGGGGACGCCGGAGGTGAGTTGAATCTGCGCATCAGCAGCTCCGCGCACGGTTGAGGCAGCATGAAGAACCTGCTGGGAGAGGGAGTCGAGCTGGTCGAAGTCGTCTCCAAAAATCTTGATTGCCAGATCTGCTTTCACTCCGGACACAGTCTCATCAACCCGCATGGCCATCGGCTGCGTAAAGTTGTAGGCCAGCCCCGGAACCTGCGCCAATTCCTGATCGAGAGCCTCGATCAGCTTCTCTTTCGTGTGAAAGCGATGCCACTCACTCATCGGGCGCAACAGGAGATAGGTGTCCCCTTCGTTGATACCCATTGCTTCCGTCGCGAAATCGGGACGGCCGATTTTGATCACCACATCCGCGATCTCGGGAAAGGCCCGCAGCCTTGTTTCAATTCGCTTGCTGATCTCTACTGAGTCGGTCAGCGAAATGCCGGGGAGCTTCCGCGTTTCAACGAGGATCGAACCTTCATCGAGTTGCGGCATGAACTCCGTACCGATCACGGTCAAAGACCAGATCGCCACTGTGAGGATGATCAGGGCCGTTACTACAGTGATCTTCCGATAACCAATAACGGTGGCTAGCCAGCTTTGGTAGTGTTCTCCGAGCCGGTCCATCCAGCTTGTCTTTGCAATCCCGCTTTTGGCAGGAAGACCTTTGCCATAGGCAAACGAGGTGAAGGCTGGTATTGCGACGAGGGCGAGTAACAGCGACCCGAAGAGCGCGGAGCAGACCGTAAAGGCCATGGGCCGGAACATGCGGCCTTCGAGACCCTGCAGGAAGAAGATCGGGAGGTAGACGGCGATGATGATAATGACGCCGAAGGTCATGGGTCGAGCAACATCATGTGCTGCCGTCCGGACAGCCGCAAGCCCCGACTCTCCTTCTCTACGCTCCTCCAGGCGGTGAATCGAGTTCTCCATCATGACTACTGCACCATCGACGATCATTCCAAAGTCGATTGCGCCGAGGCTCATCAGGTTCGCACTGAACCCAAAGAGACGCATATTGATAAAACTGATCAGCATCGCGAGAGGAATGATCGAGGCGGTAATCAACGCGGCGCGTACATTTCCGAGGAACAAGAACAAAACCACAGTTACGAGGATGAAGCCCTCGAAGAGGTTCTTTTTGACGGTATGAATCGTTCCGTCGATGACCGTCGATTGATCGTAGAACGGTACGATCTTCACGCCGGCGGGCAGGCGCATACTTTTGATTTTCTTCTTAACCAGGTCGATGACGCGCTTGCCGTTCTCACCCTTGAGCATGATGACCATGCCCGAGATCGTTTCCCCGTTGCGCAGAACTGCCCCGAGCTTCGGCGCGGGACCAATCCCAAGCTGGGCAACATCCCTGAGGAGCACCGGAACGCCGCGGCTCGATAGCAGGACGATGTTGCCGATGTCCTCGATACCCAAGGCGCGACCCTCGCCGCGCAAGGTGTACTGCTCATCGTTGTGTTCAATGTAACCGCCGCCGAAGTTGGAGTTGTTCTCTGAAACGCGCTGGGCGACATCATGCAAGGTAAGCCCATACTGGCTTAGTACAGCAGGATCGACAACGATCTGGTATTGCTTAACCTCGCCGCCCCAATTGTTGATCTCGCTCACGCCCGGGACGGTACGGAGTTGGCGCTTGATCTGCCATTCCTGCACATCCTTCAGTTCCATCGCAGTCATCGGGCCACTCAGGGTGTATTGATAGAGTTCGCCGAAGGCCGTTGCCGGAAGGCCAAGCTGCGGCTGAATCCCTTTCGGAATCTGATCGGTCACTTGCTGAAGACGCTCGTTGACCATCTGCCGAGCGAAGTACATCGACACCGAGTCATCGAAGACGACGGTGATGATCGACAGTCCGAGCTTCGACAGGGAGCGCACCTCCTGTTGCTTCGGCATGCCCATCATCGCCTGCTCGATGGGATACGTGACAAGCTGCTCTACCTCAGTCGGAGGCATGGACGGAGCTTCAGTAACGACCGTGACCTGGTTGTTCGTCAGATCGGGAAACGCCTCGACCGGCATCGTATAGATCGCATAAGTGCCACCCGCAATCAACGCCATGACCAGCATCAGAACGATCCAGCGAGCGGAGAGTGCGACGTCGATAATGCGGTTCAACATGCCTAATCTCCTATCGATGACTTCAAAAGCTGACCCTTGGCGATGAAGCTCCCGTGCGTGATGACCTGATCACCGGCCTTCAGGCCCTGGAGGATGCGAACCTTGTTTTGAATGTTTTCGCCCGTTTGGACTGTCTGCACCCGGAACCGATCCGGGGCGATGCGAACGAACACGACATCCTGGCCGTTCACTTGTTGAATTGTCTCCTGGGGAACCAGAAGCGTCGCTGTGCCTGCTCCCGTAGTGAACTCCGCATTGGCAAGCATTTCGGGCCGGAGGCGCGAATCCGGGTGAGCGACTTCAATCCGCACTTGAATGAGTCGAGTGGTGGGATCAAATTCCTGCCCGAGGTTCGTGATTTTGCCGGAGTAGGTTGCATCCGGGACGTCTGGAACGGTCACTGTCGCATCCTGTCCGCGATGCAGCTTCGAAAGTGTCGCCGCATCCACGGAGGCCAGCATCCATAGGCGGCTCAAGTCGCCAATGACAAAGGCATCTGTAGTAGTCGAAATAGTCGCTCCCGGTGTGACACTCTTTTGTAGGATTCGCCCGCTGGCAGGAGCCTTGATCGGGATCAAGTCCGCGTCTTCCGAACGGCCCGATGGAGCATCCGCACGGACCCCAAGGATTTCTTCAAGATGCGCCTCTTCGCGGTGGACATTGTTGTCCGCTTCGTGGGTGGCACTCTGAGCGTTGATAAGCTCCTGCTTCGCCAACTCCGTTTGTGAGACGGATTCGGCTTTCAGAGCATAAAGCCGCTGGCTGCGGTCATAGTTCTTTTGTGCGAGCGCCTCAGCGGCTTGGAGACGCGAGCGTTCCGCAACCGCGTTCGCGTATGCAGCTCGTGCCTCATGCATGTCGTGACTGTGCATCCGGGCAAGAACCTGTCCCTTCATCACCGAATCGCCAAGATTGAAGTAGACGTTTTCGACCCTGCCCTCCGCGAGAACACCAACGCGCCATGTAGCGTTATCCGGTAGAGCGATTCTGCCCTTAGCCCGTTGCGCAACGACTGCCACTCCCGACTCGACGGGGGCGACTTCGATTTTCTGTTCTGCTTGTGCCTCTGCCGTCAGCGTCACTTCATCCGACGCACCTTTGCTCGCGGATTGCGTGCTGGTTTCGCTTTTCGTCTCCTGTTTCGCATCGCGGCAGCCATTCAACAGAATGCAAGCTACGACGCATATCCATGCGGCCTTTCCAATAGGTCTCATTGATCCATTCCCTCCGCATAGTTGAGTGCTGCGACACTGAGATGAAATCCTTCGAGCGCACGAACATAGCTAAGCTGTGCGTCCACTCGCACTCGTTCGGCGTCGAGGAGGCGTAGAAGATCTAAACCTCCAGCCTGGTAAGCGGCACGACTGATATCCGAGATTTCGACTGCCTGGTTTCGCAGTGGTTTGAAGACCTGAAGATATTGCTCGCGGCGCATCTCGTATTCGCGCTGAGCCAGGGTCAGCTCCGCAGCAAGGCGATTTCGTGTGGCTTGATAGGTCTCACTCGCAGCTTCTTCATCGGCTCTTGAGGCCGCCACCGCGCCTTGATTCCGATTGAACAGGGGAATATCGAACTGCACCCCCGCCACCGGTGAATCGAGGTCGATATCGCGTTTGTAGCCGCCCGTAAATAGGAGATCGGGCCTGCCATTTGCTCTCTCTAACTGAGTCCGCGCCTTGGCCTGAGCGATGGACTGCTTTGCTATCTGCGCCTCAGTACGTAGCGCGGATGCGTCAGAGCCAGGTGGCATAGACCGTGGTTCTTCCAATGTCTCCAGATCATCGGAAAGCACCCAAGTTGGATTGGGCGCGGCGTTCATCTCCTGCGCCAGCATGAGGATCGCTTTCTCGGAGTCCAGGCGGGCATTCGATGCCGCAGCCTGGATCTGTTGACCCTGCAGACGAACCCGGAGTAGATCAACCTCGGCCAGCTTGCCTTCCTTGAAGCGGGCCTCGTGATAGTCGATCACCTGCCGGAAGTATCGAGCGTTCTC
>JAOAPF010000453.1 GCA_025462755.1 Edaphobacter sp. | reverse complement strand
GTTGCCCTTGAAGTCGGAGGAGACCAGCTCTTCGTCGGTGTAGCCGAGGTAGGGCTTTAGAGGGCCGTCGGCAGCGGTCTTGAGGGCGGCGTTGACGCTCTTGACATCGATGGGCTTCTCTGAGACGAAGGTGAGGTCGACGACCGAGACGTTGGGAGTGGGGACACGCATGGAGAAGCCGTCGAGCTTGCCGTCCATCTCGGGGATGACGAGTCTGAGGGCCTTGGCGGCGCCGGTGCTCGACGGAATCATGCTGAGAGCGGCGGCGCGGGCGCGGCGGAGGTCTTTGTGCGGGGTGTCGAGGATGACCTGGTCGTTGGTGTAGCTGTGAATGGTGGTCATGATGCCGGAGGCGATGCCGAAGGTGTCGTTGAGAACCTTGACAACGGGAGCGAGGCAGTTGGTGGTGCAGCTCGCGTTGGAGATGATGTTGTGCTTGGCCGCGTCGTACTTATCTTCGTTGACGCCGAGGACGACGGTGATGTCCTCGTTGCTCGCGGGGGCGGAGATGATGACCTTCTTGACGCTCGAGCCGAGGTGGGCTTTTGCCTTCTCCGCGTCGGTGAAGAAGCCGGTGGATTCGATGACGATCTGCGCGCCCACAGAGGACCAGTCGAGTTTGGCAGGATCGCGCTCAGCAAAAACCTTGATCTGCTTGCCGTCAACGGCGATGAAGTCGGCTCCATGAGTGATCGTGTTCGGAAGATTGCCCAGGATGGAGTCGTACTTAAGAAGGTGGGCCAGGGTGGCGGGGGTCGTGAGGTCGTTTACGGCTACGAATTCGATGTCTGGGTTGCCGAGAGCGCTGCGGAATACGTTGCGTCCAATGCGGCCGAAGCCGTTGATGCCTACCTTTACTGCTGCCATGATTTCGGTTGCTCCTGTCGGTTGCTAAGGGGGTTTTTACGAGTTTCGACGCTTGAGAGCGCAGCTAAATCGCTTGCGCACACCATCTCGGATGCTATCACCGGGGGTAGGGCGGCGCAAATGATGGAGTGAGGAGGGTTTGCGGGGTGTCCGGGGAGGTGCGAGCGATTTGCGGGGTGCTTCGGCGCTGTGTTACAAGCGTGGTATGCGCGAGTTGCGCGAATGGATAAGCGAAAAGATGAGACGACGCCCTAGACGTGGACCGAATGATTCAGAGTCCACGGGAAAGAGTGGGCAGGAACTGCCCGCGAACCAACCGGCACCGCTAAGACCAACGTATCCGGAGGCTGCGGCGGCGCGTACAGCCGAGCCGGTCGCCGATGCACCGTCCGCGACAAAGCCTGTTGCCGCAAAGCCTGAGCTAACGCCTGAGCCGAGGATGGTGGTGGAGACGCAACCGGAGTCGCTGGCGACTCCGCCAGTTGAGCAATCACCATTGAAGTCGCCTAAGGGCTATGTTGTGCTGACCATCGGATTACCGGGGTCAGGCAAGACGACCTGGTACAAGCGCCGGGGAGTCACTCCCCTCTCGAGTGATCTGCTGCGGACGCTCCTGTTCGACGACATTACAGAGCAGCGGTATCAGGGGTTGGTATTTTCTACATTGCGGAGTCTCCTGCGTGCGCGGCTGATCGCAAAGATGCCGTGGAACTACGTGGATGCTACTAACCTATCGCCGCATGAGCGCAAGCAGTGGATCAAGATGGCGAAGAGCTTTGGGTATGAGGTACAGGCGGTGTTCTTCGATGTGCCGCTGGCTGTGTGCATGGAGCGGAACTCGAAGCGGGATCGCCAGGTCACCGATGAAGTGATGCAGAAGATGGCAGAACGTCTGAAGCCGCCTACCTTCAAAGAAGGCTTCGAGAAGATTACGGTGGTTCGGGTGAAGGGGCAGCCGGGTACGGGAGAGCCTGCCACGACCGAAGCCGCACCGGAAGTGACGCACTAGCCTCGCTGCAAGACAACAACACGCGTTAGAGTAAGAAACATGCCCACGGCTGGCGTTGAGTTCGCGAAGGTGAGCTACACGTTGCCCGTCGGTGCAGACGGACCGGCACGGCGCGTTCTACTGAAAGATATTTCGCTGAAGTTGGAGGCGGGTACGACGACGGCTCTGCTGGGGCGGAGTGGGTCGGGCAAGACGACGCTGCTGCGAATGGTCAATGGGCTGGTGACGCCTACTTCGGGTGAGGTGCGGGTCGCGGGAAAGGCGACCCGGGACTACGATCCGGTGGCGCTGCGGCGCGGCATTGGATATGTGATCCAGGAGACAGGGTTGTTTCCGCACATGACCGTGGAGCGGAATGCGGGGATGGCCCTGGAGTTGGCGGGGCGTTCGAAGCAGGAGATTGCGTCGCGGGTGCGCGAAGTGCTGGGCCTCGCGGGATTGGGCTATGAGGAGTTTCGGGGGCGCTATCCGTGGCAGCTTTCCGGTGGACAACGCCAGCGCGTCGGATTGGCTCGCGCGCTGGCGACGGACCCGATGGTGCTGCTGATGGATGAGCCGTTTGGCGCGCTCGATCCTCTGACCCGGGCAGAGATGCAAACCATGCTGCGTGGGCTTTTAGAGCGTGTCGGCAAGACGGTTTTGCTGGTTACACATGATTTGGATGAGGCGCTTTATCTGTCAAAACGCGTGGTGTTTCTGGCTGAAGGCGAGGTGGCCGCGGATCTGCCGGCGACAGAAGTTTTGCGCGCCGAAAATCCTCATGTAAAAGACTATGTTAATGCTGTACATCGCGTGGTACCCGCGTGATCGGGCTGTTGCATGCTCACGGCTGGGAGATCGGCCGTCTCACATTTGAGCATCTGTGGCTGACGCTTTCGGCCATGCTGCTGGCGGCAGGGGTGGGTTTGCCGCTGGGGATTCTGCTGACGCGGAGGCAGACGCTGGCCAGGCCGGTGATCGGATTTGCGAACGTGCTGCAGACGGTGCCTAGCCTGGCGCTGTTTGGGCTTCTGCTGCCGGTGCCCTGGCTGGGGGAGAATGCGGCTCGGCTGGCAATTCTGGCCCTCACCGGCTATGCGTTGCTGCCGATTCTCCGCAATACGTATGCGGGTATTGGGAGTGTCGATCCGGCGCTGGTGGATGTGGCGAATGCAATGGGGATGACGTCGTGGCAGCGGCTGGTGAAGGTGGAACTGCCGCTGGCGGCTAGTGTCATTCTGGCGGGGCTGCGGACGGCGACGGTGACTTGTGTCGGTGTGGCTACGATTGCGGCGGCGATCGGTGCAGGAGGCCTTGGCGAACTTATCTTTCGCGGGGTGGCGAGTGTGGATAACGGGCTGGTGCTGGCGGGGGCGATTCCGGCGGCGCTGCTGGCGCTGGCCGCGGATGCTGGATTGGGGCTGCTGGAGAAGCGGCTGGCGGTGCGGCGGGTATGAGGTACCCCCCTCCCCCGTCAAAAGGTGTGCAAAGTCTTCGAAGGAGAGACTTTATGTCTGGACTTGGGTGTTGAGACGGCTTTCCTTGGAGTTTTGTGAGGAGTGGTTTTGAGGGTCTGTTGTGTCAAGTGGAACGGATAGTTTGTGTCGGGGGAGACATCGGAGCGATAGAAAAAATACGGGGGTTCTTCGCTGCGCTCAGAATGACAGTCCTTTTCTCTGTAGTGGCGATGATTTGGCAGCTTTGCGGGTGTGCGCCGCCGCGGTCTTCGCGGATCACGATCGGAGCGAAGAATTTTACGGAGCAGGTGGTGCTGGGGGAGTTGCTGTCGCAGGAGATTGAGGCGGTAACCGGGCAGGCTGTGGAACGGCGGTTTTATCTGGCGGGGAGTTATCTCTGCCAGCAGGCGCTGGTCAGTGGGCGCATCGACGGCTATGTGGAGTACACGGGGACGGCGTTGACGGCGATTTTGAAGCAGCCTCTGCCGCCGGTGGGACAGCGGGATGAGGCGACCGTGTTTCGGCGGGTGAGTCAGTTGTATGCATCGCGGTACCAGGTGAAAGTGGGGCGGGGTTTGGGCTTTGAGGACACCTTCGCCATGGTGGTGCGGGGGGATGATGCGCGGCGTTTGGGATTGAAGACAATTTCTGATGCGGTGAAGATTGCTCCTGATCCGGAGAAGGGCTGGCGCCTTGGCGTCGGGTATGAATTTCAGTCTCGGCCGGATGGACTCAGTGGGCTGGAGGCGACGTATGGGTTGAAGTTCGCCGGCGATCCGCGAACGATGGACCTGGGGCTGCTCTACCGGGCGCTTTCCAGCGGGCAAGTCGATATGGTAGCGGGCAACTCGACTGATGGACCGATACGGGCGCTCGGGTTCGTAGTGCTGGAGGACGACAGGCACTACTTCCCTCCCTATGAGGCGGTGCCGCTGGTGCGGGACGATTCGCTGACCAAACATCCGGGGATTCAGGTGGCGATGGATCGGCTCGCGGGGAAGGTCAGCGCGGACGAGGTGCGGGAGATGAACTATGCGGTGGATTCTGAACACAGGGATGTAGGGGATGTGGTGCGGGAATTTCGCAGGGGGAAGGGACTCTGAGCGTACTTAGCGCTTACGTTACAAAACGGAGGTTGGGCAGTCGCAAAGGCGTTCAGCGTGGGTTGCCTCTCGGACCAGGCAGATCGATTGATATTGCCGAAATCCGGACTTTCCAGGAGCCGTCTCAATTGACACACCCCAGGTTAGTGGAGGCTGCTAAGTTCTTGCTCGCAACAAAATCGACAAGTCACTTTATGTTCAATCCACGCAGCTTGAGCAGCGGCAAACCTTTTGTTCGCCTGCATCGGACATAGAGACTGATTGTCCTCTACGTGCGCAACGTTGAGTATGGCGTTTTCAACGTCCTGCGTCAGTTTTGCATCGACTAGACACGTATTTATCCTGAACATTGGTTCTCCCGAGTCCCTCACCTAGGCGGGGATATCCATCGACAAGATTACGATCCGGGTCATGCGGGCGTCGTTGCGCTAACGCAAAGTTAGTAGAAGTTCCCTCAAAACGGGCTTTTGGAAACAATCGGGCCGTAGTTGCCGAAAACCGGACTTTCCAGGCGCTTCAAAGTTCCCCTTTCTTGCTAATCGGCCCTCCGACTTCGACGTCCGATTCGATCAACTGCCCGGGTCGCGATTGGCGAAGTCTCTTTGGTTCGGTCGAACGACCCATAAAAGACGAGATCCACCCCTATATCGAGCGTGTGCCACAGAAGTTCTTGCGAGGGAGATAAACAAAATCCATCATGAGGTTCTGCTACCTTGCAGACACACTGAAGTCCAAGAATGAAAGTTTCAACGCCTGCGTAATGAGCTAACGTCCGCAATGCGTCCCTGTGCTCCTTCAGGAATCTGACCGCAATTCTTTGCTGATCAAAGATGCCAATAGAACGGCCATCTCCAAGGTCGAAAACGACACCGTTGGTTTGAATTCCACCGCTTCGACGACGCCAGACTCGGTCTGGATGTAGGGTTGAAGTCCGCAGGTAGGCGTCAACATCAAAGTCCTCGCCATGGGCGAAGACCCTAAATTCATTCGGGCCGGAATATGTCATGAGTGCAAGGCTGTCTGAAACTTTGGCAAATAAACCATGGCTGCTTGGTGGCCAAGTTTCTTGACTTGCTAGAGACACCAGAATCATAACACCCGAAAAACGGGGATTTCGGCAATTTCGAATCCTGATCCGCACACCTCTAAAACAGGCCATGGAGATGACAGAGTATGGAAAGGATGGAAGGCATACGGCCGGCTTCCCACCCTTCCCACACTCTTTGGAAGTGAGTTGGCGAGTAAGGTGAGGGAGAAGAAGTTATCGCCGGAGTACGTCCGGTTACGGCGAAGGTGGCGACCAGGGTATTCGCGGTGCCTGCCCGGGGCGATATTGCCGTTTGCCGCGATGCCGGATGGGTATGATGCCTCAAGTATCTCCATCTGCTCTAGCTGTCGATTTTTTCATTCAGGGTAAGCGCCTCGATCTGATTGTTCAGGTCCGTGTTTGCAGCCTGCCGTTGCTGTTGCAATGCAGCGAGGTCACGCCGCAGCATAGCCAGCGTATCCTCCTGCGCATTCAACTCGGCAGTGTAGCGCTTCACCAGCGAGCGCTCCTCGGCACTCCCCTTCAGCGCGCTCAAGTTGTCGCGGAGACGCTTCTGGTCATTCACAAGCTGGTTTATGGCGTCTTGTTTCTCGCGAATTTGCGCATCCAGCGCAGCGACGGCTCGCTTGGCCGCAAACACCGGCTCAAGCTGCTGCATCACGGCAGAACTCGCCTTGGCGTTCCGAAGAAAAACAGTAAGCTGCTGGTCAGTGGAGTCGACCAGCCGGAAATACTGGTCCAGAGTATGACGTTCCCCGATGTGCAGCCGCACCGTCTGCTTTGGCTCGGTTGCAACGCGGAAGCGATATGCGGTTGGTGTCGTCTCTTCCGGCTTGGGGTCGGAGTCCAGGTCCCATCCAGCGCGTCGCGGCTGCTCAACAACCACCATCCGCGCATCGGGCGCGGCGTTGTGGACAAGATACTCAACCTCCGCCACCTCAGCCGAAGTAGCACGCAAAACCCCATTGCTGGCCGAAATCATCGTAACCCGCCGCGTATCGTGGTTCTGATCAACTGAAACATGAACCGCTTCGTCCACGGCATAGGAAAGCAGCCTTTTCTCGCCAGGATGAATCGTCTCGAGGAGCCCCTCTCCACCGAACGCGCCATCTTCAACAATCGAGAAGGACCCGCGATCCACCGTCAGATCGGAGGTGTTCGTGATCCAAAGCGCTCGCAACGGCATAGGTGCAGACGGCGACCACAGCGTAACCCTCTCCGACTCAATCCTGGTCTGAAGAATCGGAACAAGCGCCGACCCATTACGAGGAATCGTCACGGGATCGGTTAGGTTGTAGGCAAAAAAATCATCGAATGCGGCAGTCGTCGTATTTGGGGTGATGGACTTCGCAGCAACCGTCTCATAAGGAATCATCGGCGGCGCATTCGAATCGAGCATAATGCCATGACTTTGGTTCGCCAGCAGGTCTCGCGGTCGCTGCGCCGGAGCACTGCCAATGGCACCCATAACTCCACCAGGAACCCCACTACCTCTGCCCATACCTATCCCGGACATCCCAGCAGTTCCAGCTACGACTGGGGGCGCGCCGTTTTCCTTGAGAACCTCCAAAGCCGAAGCATGGGTCTGGGGCGTAAACTGCGCGTCCTGGACAATCGGAACCTCAGGACGCCGCGCATAAATCGGCTGCGACAGCGGCTGCAGAAAACTCTGCGGCGACCCCGCAATCAACGAAAGCTGCACGTTGTTCCAATCTTCTCCCGTCGTATTGTCGACCACCGAGAAACCCTGCAGCGTCGCTGTATTTACTTTGTTCGATGAACCCACGCCGTTGCCCTTCACGTTATCGGTAAAGAGAATGCGGTAGGTCGACTTCCACACCGGCACCTCGGAGAGAAAAGAAACCCGCAGGTCGCGGCTCCCGGTACCACGATCGGTCAGCGTAAGGTGACGCACCCCCTCTGTGCGATTGCGGTCGAGCAACTCCAGATAAGTATTGAGATCTCCGCGCAGCCTCGTATCGAGAAGCCGGACCGTAGTCGCCGAGGTCAGTTCCAGCGTGCGGGTAGCCCCCGCATCCGCGACAACGGTCAAAAAGCGCCGCTCCGACTCACGTTTTGACTCGTCATTGCCAGCCGGGAGAGCACGCGTCTCAAGGGAGATAATACGCCCGCTGAATCCACCGCCACCCGCACCCGTCACCTCAACCCGCGCACCCCGAAGTGAGTCATACAGATCCTGCTGCGTAGGGGCTTCACCCAGGGAAAGTGGGAGCGCCCGCAGCTGTTGCTCGAGCGGCGTCGTCGAGTTATAGCTCGCCCCCGTAATTCGTCCGCCATTCAGATCGATCGCGGTCAGGGATTGCAGCACGTCGTTGAGTTGCGCCGAGGTCAGATCGATCGTGACGGCCTCGTCGCCGCTCACACGTCCCGCGTGCTCGAAGAACCCAACGCCATTCTTGTATAAGGAGACGTGCGTGACCGGAAGCTGTGTAGCCCTCACCTCATTCGCCGAGCCCGCCACGAAAGTTCTGTTCGGCTTATGCAGGCTAGCCGAATGAGATGGGGTTTGGCCAAAGGCAGCAATCGAGACGAAACAGGCAGAGAGAACGAACGGCAGAGAAGAATTCAAGGAGAGCTCCAATGTGTTGCTCTCCTATAGACCGCACTCAAGGTGATTTTGTTCCCAAAAAGCTAGACCATCCCACACGAATCCCGCCGCAGGTACCAGCCCAGCTACTCATTTCCACACAGGAATCTCCGTAAACTGACTTAATGGACAAGTTCGTAGTACGCGGCGGCAATCCCCTTCTCGGCACCATTAAAGTCTCCGGAGCGAAAAACTCCGCCCTTCCCTGCATGGCCGCCGCCATCCTCACCGAAGACGAGGTCATCCTCGAAAACATCCCCCAGGTACGCGACATCGAGACCGAGCGCAAGCTCCTTACCAGCATGGGCGCCGAGGTCGAGCTGGGCTACGGCCGCGCGCAGCACCGCACCCGCATTAAGTGCGGCATCCTCTCCGACCCCGTCGCTAAATATGAGATCGTCAAGACCATGCGCGCCAGTTCCCTCGTGCTTGGTCCGCTCGTCGCCCGCGCAGGAATGGCACGCGTTGCCATGCCCGG
>JAOAPF010000442.1 GCA_025462755.1 Edaphobacter sp. | reverse complement strand
CGGGATTGAGTGCTTCGGCTGTCCCCTCGACCATGCGCAACGAGACGCAAAGACAAACGAACACACAGAATGGCCGCCACAACTTCACGTATTCATTCTATCGGGCGCATACGAGTCGCAGCATCTGTAGTGTTTCAGGGCCGGCAGAAGCCGGCGCGGACTTTCGGCGGCGCATTGAATTCGTTAAATCGACTCGCGCAATCTACGCAAGACGCTGCTGCACCGTCACTGTCGGCGATGGCGTCGAAAGCTTTGGCAAATACGCCTCCATCCAGGCCGCCATCAACGCCCTGCCTGACGCCGGCGGCGAAGTCTGCATCCTGCCCGGCCGCTACTTCGAGCACATCTTCATCGAGGACCGCCGCGACGTCATACTCCACGGTTGCGGTTACCAGACCCGCCTCGCCTCGCCTCGCCGTCTCTCAAGCCCGCGCCGCCACCTCCAGCTCCCGCCATTAACCAGGCACCCGGCCAACCCGCCGCAGCGCCTGCTCCAGCCCCCGCGCCCGCACCAACACCCGCGCCACTGCCCGGCAAGTTCAATGCCGTCATCTCCATTGCAAATTCAGCGCACATTCAACTACTCGACTTCGCCGTCGAAGCCGACAAAGACGAAGTAGGCATCCTCATCGACGGCACCGGAAATCTGGTCGTGCAGCCCAGCGACGTCTTCGAAAATCCGAACGCCCCGAAAAAGACAGGCGCCGTAAGCGGATTACAAAGTATCAACCTAATCGGCGTGATCGACGTCACCGTAAAAGACCTCTTCCTCACCGCCTCCACCTTACCGGTTATCCTCGCCAAGCAGGTTCGCCTGCTCCGCATCGACGACAACCGCGTCGCCATGCAGGACGTCGCCGGCACGTGGCCGGCCATCTACGTCGGCGGCCAGGAGATTCACATCGATCGCAACTTCGTCGGCATCCAATCCACGGCGATTCTCCGCGAGTGGTTGCCAACATCAGTCGGCAATGACCTAGCCTCCAACGCGGCCACGCCTGGACAGGCAAAGGCACAAGCAACCAGCCCCGAAGCAGCATCCGACGCAAAAGGCGCCAAGGCCACCGCAAATACCGAGACAGCCAAACAGACCGCAGCCAAAACTTCTACTGCAACGCAGCAAGCATCCGCAGCTCACCTTCTGGACGTAAGCGGCTTCTCCACACTGAAGGTCGCGACGAACCAGGGCGGCATCCAGATCGGCGGGCCCTCGCGCAGCGTCTTCGTCATGGACAACCTTATTCTGAGTGGCCGCGGCAACGGCATTACCCTCGGCAGCTTCGACGTCCTCGACACCAACGGCAACGACACCGGCTCAACCATCGGCGTGCTCGTCCTCCCGGAAGACCCCTGCTCCACCACCGGCACCCTGCAGCCGCCTAGCCAGGTCCCACCCGGCAGCGGAACCCCGGGAGGTTCGATCGTCGCCGGCGGCCCGCTCCTCGACATCCTCATCGATCACAACCGCATCCTCAACATGGGCCTATGCGGCATCGGCCCCGTGGGCTTCTTTAATCTGCGCGCGACCTTCGAAATCATCTCCATCGAAAACCTAACCATCACGTCGAACACCATCACCAACGTGCTGCTGCGCGACACTGCGTCCATCAGTACGTTCGGCACCCAAAACTCCGGAGCCGCCGACACTCCTGCTGGCACCAACGCAACTACAGCCTCGTTCAGCTCCGTCGGAACAGTCATCGCCGGAACCTCCACACCCTACGGAGCCATCAGCGCAGCCTTCGTTGAAAATCTCGTCATCCGCGACAACGCCATCACCAACTTCGGGGCCGAACCCGGCATGACGGCGAACGACATCTTCGTCCTCATCGGCGAAATGGTCGAGATCAACCGCAACCAAATCCTCGAAACCCGCGACTGGACGCAATCCACCCCCAACCAAACCACCGCCAACCCGGGCGGCATCCACGGTGGCATCGTGATCGCCGTCGCTACGCCTCCTTCGGTCACCAACACCACCTCGCTCACCTCGATTTCCAAGACTTTCTTTGAGCCCGGCCTCCCCGCTCTGCGCGTGGAAGAAAACGTGGTTCGCGTAGCGCTCGGCCAGGCCTTCGTAGCCATCGGCTTCGGCCCCTTCGCCATCTCCAACAATCACTTCACTTGTGGCGGCACCATCCGCGGCCGGGGTACACCAATCGCCTAGACAGTTCTCATTCTCAACCTCGGCACAGCCATCGAAGCCGCCGCAACGACTCGGCCCACAGGACTCAACAATGGACTGGCTGACTACGCCGCTGTGGCCCCGCCACCAACCTTCTCAGCGGCATCCAGCGGCACGGTGCTTTTCACCGGCAACATCTGCCAGTTGGAAGCGCGCGTCGGTCGTCAGCGCTCCATCACCTCCGTCACCATCATCAGCACCGACAACCTCATCTTTTCCAACAACCAGGTCTCGTTCGAGAGCGCAACATTCGACGCATTCGTCGACGCCCTCCTCGCGGCAGGAACCCTCACCGCCACCAGCAATCGGTTCCAGGAATCCGCCGCCTCCGTTCTGCTCTCCGGGATCACCATTGCACCCTTCAACATCACGACGCAAAACATCTCCACCTTCTGTCTCCTCGTCAAAGGCGCGAAAAAGATCGATGCACGCAACCTCGCAATCATCGACTCTTTCTTCCCTGATCTCTGCGCCAGGCTGCAAAAGCAATAGCTCTCACATCCAATTCAAGATCAAACCATCACCTAGCAGCGAAAGGAACAAGACATGAACACAACGTCCAGCCCAACCGGGAACATTCCCACCGCGAATCCCGATCAAATTCTCGAAGCTACCGCCGCCACGCTCGCCTCCGCCGACGCCGGCTCTGCCGAGACCCTTCTGAACCTGAAGATGGTGCACAATGCGCGCCTCTCGCAACTGAAGCGCGCCGCCGACACCCTCAAGAAGCAACTAGGACCGGACGACCCTAGCGTCAAAGCAGCCGAAGCCGCCGTCAACGTCGGCTCTGCCAAAGTCGCTCGCATCTCCGTTGTTCACCAGGAACTCGATACGCCCCCGCCACAGCTCGCAGCAGACGGCTGGGCACTTCACGGCCGCGTCTACAGTGCAGATTTGAAACCTCTGGCCAAGTACACCGTGTTCCTCGTCGACAGCCAGAAAACCTATCAGGAGGCATACGGCTTCGCCTATACCGACGACACCGGATATTTCCTATTTAATGTCGTCGGAGCCAAGGTCACCGCGCCTCTCTTTATCGCAATGACCAACCCCAAAGGTGAGCCGGTCTACCTGAGCGCAACGCCCTTTCAAACCGTCCCGGGCAGCGTGACCTACCAGAAGATAACCCTTCCCTCCGGAGCTCAGCCGCTCGGCGACCCACCACAAGCCGTCCGCGACGTCGCCCTGCCCAGCCGGAAGAGCAAACCGTCAACAAAGGCTCAAAAATGAAGAGCCCAAATCAGCCGGACCCAGCAACCTCGTAGCGTCACCGCCTAGTCATACTCCAATATATGAGGAGCCGGCCAGGCCAGCGTTCCATCCTTCCGGATGTAATACATAAATACCTTGTGGTCCCCATTCACCCGCACCGCGACAATAATGCCACTGCCAAACATCCCTGACCCATCCGTCTTCGAGATATCGACGTGATGGGAAACAATCGGCCCCTTCACCGGGCTTTCCGTCGTCCAGTCCTCGATGAACCGCTGCAGCGGATAATCGGCGTGCTTCTCCGGGTGCTTCTGCCAATCCGGGTCGTTCGTATATATGGCGTACGCCTTGCCATAGTCCTTCGCCTCGAGCGCCTTGAAGAAGTTGTCTACCTTATGCTCCGCCGGGAGGTTCGAAAAGAACCACCCATGCCCCAGCACGTAGCCACCCATCCCCATCACCAGCGTAAACGCCACCAGAATGCCAGCGGCGATCAACAAATTGCGGTTCCGCGTATCGCGGCGGCTATCGTACTCCGGTGCATTCAGCAGCGTCATCGCTCTTCATCCTCAATCGACCAAATCTATTAGACACCGGCGCTCATCCGTTCGGTTGCTACTTCGCCGCCTCTCCCGCATTCCCCAGCCACAAACGCATCGCGCGCAGGTGATGCTCCATATGCGCAACATAATCCTCAATCAGAAACCCAAGCGTCAAAGGCTCCCCGGCAACCACGCCCCGATTCGCCAGGCGCGCCTTCTCCACATACGCTATCGTCCACGCAACGTGCTCGTTCAAAGCAAACCACAGGGCCAGCACCTGCGCCCACTCCCGCTCTGCATAATGCTGCAGACGCACCCAATCCATCTGCTGATACCCCGGCAGGCTTTGACCCTCCTCAATGTGCAACCGGACAATCCGCCCCAAATTATTCACGGCCGAATCGATCAGATGCCCAATCACCTCTTTGGCGCTCCACTTCCCTGGGCGCTCCGGCACACTCGCCTCTGCCTCGGAAACGGTCACCAGCCAAGGCATCGCGCTCCGCAACACCGCCGCCAGCCGCTCGCTCAACTCAGCCGGATCAGGCCCCGCAACCTCAGCCGCTTCCGCATACCTCACCATCCGAACACCCCTCGATATAGCTCAAACTCAACTCCAGTTGGCAGCAAGTATACCGACATCACATCGAACCGCACCGGCACCTCCGGCCCCAGCTTCTCCGGAAACCCTCTCAAATACGCCCGCGCCATCTTTCGCAGCATGTGCTGCTTCTCCCGGTCCACAGCCGACTCCGCCGCCATCGCATCCCGACCGCTCCGCGTCTTCACCTCAATGAAACACAGCCACTCCCCATCCCACCCAATCAGGTCGATATCGCCCCACAGCTTCGCGCTCTTCCATCGTCTGGCCACAACGGTATAGCCCAGCTTCCGCAGATGAAACAGCGCCTCCCGCTCACCCCGTTCCCCTGTCGCCAGATGCGCCGGCCACCCCCGCCCAACCGCGCGGCGCGCCGCCAATGCGTCCAGCCGCCGTATCGTCCAGGCCTGAATACCGATCCACGCTGTACCCATCATCCGCTCTGTCCTAGTATGATTTCACTCAATCCTCAAGTAGCATACGTCTGCTTCAGAGTATTGTTTGTCAGACACAGCACTTCACTGCTCGATTCAGACCCCAGGCCCCCTAAAAATCAGAGAGTGTGTGACACCCTCATGCCAATCGTCCTGAGAAAAACGTCCTTCCTCTTCGCCGCCTGCCTGGCTCTCACCGGCTCCGCAGCCATCAACACCGCCACCGCACAAACCAAGCCACCACAAACCATGCCAGCTCCCCCCCAGGCGGACACTGAGAACCAGGAAACGCCCGACACTGCCGACGACGAGCTCGAAGCCGCAGCCGTCACCCTCGACCTCTCCCACTCCTCCTCCCTCATCCAGAAGCTCTACCAGGCCACCCGCGAAACCAAAGAGCAGGAGATCCTCGCCCGCCTCACTGAAGCGAAAAAACTCCTCGCCGACGGAGCCGACGTTAAAGCCACCGACCAGTACGGCCGCACCGCCCTTCACTGGACCGTCTTCGGCTCCAGCTATAACACCAAGCCAAACGTCATCGTCTCTTACGAGGAGATGGCCGACCAACTCCTTCAAAAGGGCGTCGACATCAATCACGAAGACACCTACAACGACACCGCCCTCGACTACCTCCTCTACTCCCCCAACTTCGAAATCCAAACCCTCCTCATCGAACACGGCGCCACCAGCGGATTCCTCATCGCCACCTTCCAGTTCGTCCAGGATCAACTCGGCGAGATGCCGAAGACGGGCGCCGAGGGCATGGCCAAATCCATGAAGGCTGACCTCGCCCCCGGCCAGACCCTGAGCATCCGCCTCAATGGCCCCGTCTATAGCGAGCACTCCCGCACCGGCGACCCCGTCGAAGGCACCGTCACCTACCCGCTCTGCAAAGGCGGAGAAAACATCACCTGCCCCGCCGGCCAGCTCGTCATACCGCCCGGCACCAAAGTCCAGGCCACCGTTCTCTTCGCGCAAAAAGCTTCGAGCAAATACGCCCGCCCCCGCCTCGTGCTCGACTTCTCAAACATCGTCCATGCTGACGGCAGCCGTTCTCTGCTCTACGCTCGCGTGATCGACGTCGACAACGCCCGCGAGACCGTTCGCAACAACGAAATCCTCGGCATCATCCAGCCCCACGCCTCAACCAAAGCCTCCATCGTCCTGATGGGCGTCGGCATGACCAATCCCATCGCCGGCTACACCATCAGGGGCGTATCCGCTGTCTACGGCCTCTCCATCCGCCGCGAGATCCTCTTCCCCGCCGGAACCGATCTCCAGGTCCAGGTCGTCCGCCCTTCCATGCTCAAAACCAGAGACACATGGTCCGGCTGGCCCGTGCTCTCCGTCGACCCTACGCTGCAAGCCCTTGTCACCGCCGCCCCCATCCGCGTCTACACCAAAGACAACAGGCCCTCCGATCTCACCAACCTCATGTTCATCGGCTCCAAGCAACAACTCGAGGCCGCCTTCCAGGAGGCCGGCTGGTTCGAAGCCGACTCCCTCAGCATAGGCTCCGCCATGAAGACCATCGGCGCAACCATCCGTAGCTCCGGCTACACCCAGGCCCCTGTCTCTCTGCTCACCGTCAACGGCAGACCGCCCGACCTCGTCTTCCAGAAATCCCTCGACACCTTCGCCAAGCGCCACCACATCCGTGTCTGGAAAGAGCCCGGCACGTGGCAGGGCCGTGACGTCTGGATCGGAGCCGCCACCCACGACATTGACATCTCCAGGGCTCGGGGCAACACCAAGTGGGGCCACCGTATTGACCCCCACGTCGACCGCGAGCGCGAGTGGATCGAAACCGACCTGCTCTACGCCGGCACCGCCACCGCCTATGCGCGCGTCGACCGCCCCCACGCCCCCAAAACAACCTCCAACGCCACCGGCGACGTCATCACCACTGACGGCCAGCTCTCCATCCTCGAGCTAGGCACAACGAAACCCAACATCATTAACCCACCCACGCCTGCCCTGCAAACTCGCCCAACGCAAGCCAACAATTAATTCCGGCGAAGCGCCTTACCCGTGCAGATTTTTCGCGACGATCAGCGCGTGCGCTCGCAGAAAACAGAGAGGGCCCTCCCATGAGGAGCGTGGCGGTAGTTCCCCTCCTGCCCGATGGTCGATAGTCACCGATAGGCACCAATAGACGAGAACCCACATCTCTACCGGAGAGATGTGGGTCAACCTGTCTTCCTGCTTTGCCATACGGTCCTTTCGCTTCATCTGCCGGGCCACGCCGAGTTACGGATCACACTGCAGAAGTTGCCACGGCGAAAGCCCGGATCTTTGTCTGCGAGTACGTCCGCTTTCACGTTTCCGAAGGTCGTCTCAGGCTTGTGCTTGATGCCGTCGTAGAAGGCCTGCAGAATATCCTCTTTAAAATCGGCTGTACGCGGATACGCCTGTACGACTGCGTTGCGATCAGAGTCCTTGAAGCCGC
This sequence comes from Edaphobacter sp., assembly GCA_025462755.1. Taxonomy (GTDB): domain Bacteria; phylum Acidobacteriota; class Terriglobia; order Terriglobales; family Acidobacteriaceae; genus Edaphobacter. The sequence continues at coordinate 5,706 of JAOAPF010000442.1, read as the reverse complement.
TGTAGTCGATTCCGAGAACATCCATTTCGACCCCAGCCGTTACCAGGGCGACCACCGGATGCATGTACTTAGGAATGTTCGGTGTCGTGTGAAGGGCGATCGCTGTCCATACGCGGTCGACTTCCTGTTCCGGCACTTTACGGCGGCGCAAGAAGTCGCGCGCGGCATTGGCTCCATCAACCTCGAAGCGGTCAGCGTCGCTGCTGTAAGCAGGTACGAGACCGATGTCATGGAACATAGCGCCAGCGTAGAGAAGTTCGGCGTCGAACTTGAGGCCGCGGCGCTGGCCTGCGAGCGCACCAAAGTAGTAGACGCGGCTGGAGTGATTGAACAGCAAAGTCGATTCTGTGTCGCGGATGAACTCCGTGATTTCATCGGCGAGTTTACTGTCGGGAACCCTAATCCCCGAAATGAATGCTGCTTGAGAAGCCTGAGTTGCTGCGGTCATGGACGCTCTCCTGCGTGATTTGCTTACTTATCCACCCTAGAACCTGCGCCGGGGGAACGCCACGACGCGATTACAGCAATTCAGGACATCGCAAATTTACGAGACTGGCGCTTGCGAGACCAGGGCTTACAAGACAGACGCGCGGGCGAGTGTGCTCTTGAAGCGACTGGCGTATTCGCCTGCAGTTACACCAAGCACCCGCAGAAACGTGCGGCGCATCGCATCTGCAGATTTGAAGCCGCAGTCGTCGGCTACCTCTTTGAGTCCGCGTGAGGAGCTATCGATGATCTGCTGCGCCGCTTCGACGCGCATACGGTCAACGAACTGGCCTGGGTTCATTCCAGTCTCGCGGAGACAGACGCGCGTGAAATGCCGGGCGCTCATACCAATGCGCTCGGCGAGCGATTCGATGGTGAGATCTTCACGAAGGTGCTGCAGCATCCATACCTGAAGCTCGCGCAATGGCTGCGAGGTGACAGCCTGATGCGAGAGCATGTGGCTGTATTGCGCCTGTCCGCCCGGACGCACAAGAAACATGATGAGGAAGCGGGCGATCTTGAGAGCTGCTTCGTGTCCGTGATCCTCTTCAACAAGGGCAAGCGAGAGATCGATGCCGGCTGTAATCCCCGCCGACGTGTAGATAGAGCCGTCGCGCAGATAGATCGGCTCGGGCCGCACAACGACATCTGGGTATTCCCTGGCAAGCCGGTCGCAGAAGTTCCAGTGCGTAACAGCTTGCTTCCCGTTGAGCAGACCTGCTTCTGCAAGGAGGAATGCGCCCGTACAGATGGATGCGACGCGGCGTGACTGGCTCGCGGCTTTCGCGATCCACGCAATAAAGTTGGGATCGTAACTGCCGCTTTCCGCGCCGGGACCTCCGGCAATCACCAGCGTATCGATCGGTCCGTGGACCTCGCCAATGGGAGCTGCGTCGGCGAGCGCGATGCCACGATTGGTCTGAAGTGTTCGTTCAAAGCCCGGATTTGCAAGTTGAATCTCGTAATCAGGCGCATTCGAAAAGACTTCGAGTGGGCCAGTGACGTCGAGCACTTGAACGGGAGGCGGTCCGGCGATGATCACTTTCCGCATAGACCTAGTTTAGGTGAGACCAACGCGTTTCGGGTCCGTCGGGTGCATACCCCGTTTTAACGCAACTTGTTACGGAAAATCCCGTCTATTCAGATCAGAGTCTCGATTGCAACTGACTCGAATATCTCAAGGAGATTGCCGTCGATGCGAAATCTACTTCTCCCGCTTGCTTGTGGAGTAATGCTCATTGTCGGAATGGACGGTCCGGCCATAGCTCAGGACAACCCCGCACAGGAGCCCTCAGCGCGTCAGCAGCTTCAGAAGGTCCATACGCCGCAATCTATCGACGAGAAACTTGCTCAGCTTACGAAAGATCTGGAGTTAACCCCGGAACAGCAGAAGCAGGTCCGGCCTCTGCTTGACCAGCATCACGATAAAATTCAGGCGTTGCTCGATAAGAACCCGCAAGCTTCGCGACAGCAGCTTGCTCCGCAGATTCACGCTATCAGCGACGAAACCCACCGCCAGGTTCATGCTCTGCTTAATGATCACCAGCGGGAATTAGAGAAGGCGATGCAGGCTCGCGGGCGGCATCAGGGATAACTTCATCTAGCTCTGCTCCGTGGGGCCATGCCATAGTAGAACGATGAGGCCATCCTTACGTTCTTCGCGTTCTTTTTCTTTGAGTCCTTTGCCTTCCGTACTTTCTTCGCGCCCTTTGCGTTCGCTTGTGATCCTAGCCCTCCTGCTCGCCGCCTGCAGCGCAGCTCTCATCGCGCAATCGCCTGTAGCGCCGCGCCTGCAAACGGGCTTCGACGCAATCCGCGAAAACGATCTACGCTCCAATCTGACGTTCATCGCGGGAGATGGTCTCGAAGGCCGCATGTCGCTGCAGCCAGGCGACGATGCTTCCGCCGAATGGGTCGCCTCGGAGTTCGCCAAGGCAGGCCTGCAACCCGCAGCCACCGATGCCTCCGGCAAACCGTCGTTTCTGCAGGCTGTTCCATTGATCGAGTACAAACCCGATCCCTCGGCCACCACGCTAAGCCTCTCCCACAAGGACGGCGCGCAGCAACAATGGCATGCACCCATCGTGAGCTGCGCCTTCCGCAACAAGGTCGAGGTCTCCGGAGGCCTCGTCTACGTCGGTTATGGAATCACTGCCCCGGAGCTCAACTACGATGACTACGCGAACGTCGATGTTCGAGGCAAGATTGTTCTGCTCATGGAGCACGAACCGCAGGAAGACGATCCGAAGTCCATCTTCAACGGCACCGGCAATACCCGCTACGCCACCAGCCGCGTCAAGCTTCTTAACGCACAAAGACACGGTGCAATCGCCGTCCTTCTCATGCCGGAACCGAATGCGACCCACGTGCCCACCTCCAAGCGGCTTGCGAATGTACTAGCCGGCATCACAGCGAAGCGGCTGACCCCGATTCCGCTCCAGGCGATCGCCAACGACGAAATCAACATAGCTCTGACGACCATACAGCCGGCCGTCGCCGACGAGCTTCTCCAGAACTCAGGCGCAACCGCAAAAGAGCTGCAGAGCTCGATTGACCGCGACCTGAAGTCCCACTCGCGCGAGATCGCCGGAGTGCAGCTGCACCTGCAGGCAAAGAACAGCGCCACCCGTGCCGCCAACACCTACAACGTAGCCGGCCTGCTGCCCGGCAGCGACCCCGCTCTCGCCGCCGAGACTCTCATCGTCAGCGGCCATCACGATCACAATGGCACCTCCGAAGTCGAGGAGCAAAACGGTCTGCACCATGTCGATATCTGGCATGGCGCAGACGATAACGGCTCCGGCACCGTCGGTGTGGTCGAACTCGCGCACGCCTTCGTGGCCAATCCCGCAAAACCAAAACGCTCCATTCTCTTTGTCGTTTTCGCGTCAGAAGAGCGCGGCCTGCTCGGCTCCTACTACATGGCGCAGCACCCTCTGCGTCCGCTCGCGACAACACGCGCCATGGTCAACTTCGACATGATCGGTCGCGACGAGAAGCCAAGCATCCAGACCGACCGCGTGATTGAAATACCCGCGGACACCACTAACCGTCTCAATCTCGTCGGCACGCTCTACTCGCCCGACTTCCTCCACACCGTCCAACACGAAGACGAGCACATCGGCCTCACGCTCGACGACCGCTTCGAGCGCGATACCGCTCTCGGCATCTTCTTCCGATCCGACCAATTCCCCTTCATCCTGCATGACGTGCCAGCGCTCTGGTTCTTCACCGGCTTCCACCCCGACTACCACCACGTCAGCGACACGGTCGACAAGATCGACTTCACCAAAATGACGAAGATCGTTCGCCTAAGCTACCTGACGCTCTTCGCCATCGCCGACGAAAAACAGACGCCAAAGTTCGTCGCCAATCCAGCGCTGGGCAAATAATCCCAAGGAGAAAAGCACGGATCACGCCACGCCAAGGGGGACCCCGTGCCACCTCCAACAGGCATCCTCCTCGCTGTAGCATGAACATATGAACGTAATCCTCTTCGGAGCAACCGGCATGGTCGGCCAGGGCGTTCTCCGCGAATGCCTCCTCGACTCCGACGTGCAGCAGATACTCTCCATCGTGCGCACTCCATCCGGCCAGCAACACCCCAAACTCCGCGAACTAGTTCACACCAACTTTTTCGACTACTCCGCCATGGAGCCCCAGCTCACCGGCTGCGGCGCCTGCTTCTTCTGCCTCGGCGTCTCCTCCGCCGGCATGGACGAAGCAAAATACACACACCTCACCTACGACATCACCCTCGCCGCCGCCTCCACTCTCGCCCGCCTCAATCCCAGCATGACCTTCCTCTACGTCTCCGGCGCCGGCACCGACTCCACCGAACGCGGCCGCACCATGTGGGCCCGCGTCAAAGGCAAAACCGAAAACGCCCTCCTCAAACTCCCGTTCCGCGCCGCCTATATGTTTCGCCCCGGAATCATCCAACCGCTCCACGGCATCCGCTCAAAGACGAAGCTCTATCAAACCTTCTACACCGCGCTCAATCCCGTACTCCCGCTCCTCAGATCTGCATTCCCGAACCTGGTAACCACCACCGAGCAGCTAGGCCGCGCCATGCTGAAAGTCGCCAGCCAAGGCGACCTCAGGCGAATACTCGAATCCCGCGACATCAACGCTCTCTAGCGCCATCCCCCATCAACTCGACACCTCCTCAAGCAGCGCTCTACGCAAAGTCTTCGACGCGGCATTGAGAGGGTTCAGGAACTTCTCTACATAGTTGCTCCCCTGCCCCGGACTCCCTTCTTCAGCAACCGCCACTGGTCGCAGGAAATCCTCAAGTTGCGGCAGCGCCTTCAACCTCTCCCAGGGCTGATTCTTCTGCAGAGCGTCAAGCGAGTAGTCAGGTGGTGGAGACTGCATCGCCCTGGCTGTATGCGCCTCAAACATGCTCTGCGTTAGCGATGTCTTTTTGTACTCCAGTTCAAACTCATCAAGCAGCGTCCGCAGATATCCATTCATCAGTTCGACCTGCGGTATTACCGCCTGTATGGGTTCGCTGCGCTTATCTGTTCGCAGTGCCCGCCCCACACCCTTGAACACCACACTTGAGCCAAGGAATCCCGTCATCTCTTCCCCATAGGACTTCGCCGACTGCTTTGCCTTCATCAGAGTCCGGCCGCGATCCAGGCGGTCGTGAACGCCCTTCAAATCCGCCAGCACCTTGGCGATGAAGTCAACCTGTGCAGCACGTTGCGCGCGACGGCGATCGAAGTTATCGATCAGCAACTTCACTACCCCGCCAAAGATCGCGCCAAAAAGCAGCGTAATCCCCGCCGCAGCGAAGAGTTTTGCGATCTCAGGGTAGCGGTCGTACGCCAATACCGTGCCAACAACGCTCACCACCAATCCGAAGACCAGCAGTCCCACCATCAAGCTCATTTCAGCTACAGTGAACCCCGTACGCCCCACCCGGAGATCGCTTTCACTCATCGCTACACCTCCTCAAGAGGCTCCACCGCCCGCTCAGGCCGACTCCCATCATAAGGCGATCGCCACCTCCCAGCGCATCTGCCGGCGCCATTCCCGCTATGGACAGACGAAATCCATCGAATCAACAGCAAGAATCCCGGCAAAATCCTCCCCATTGCCTCCGTCGCCCGACCCTGCGATACTTAATCGTGCACACCAAGCACAAACTCAAAAATCAAATAAAGAGGTCGCGGACATGTCTGCAAAGTACATCTTCGTAACTGGCGGAGTCGT
>JAOAPF010000422.1 GCA_025462755.1 Edaphobacter sp. | reverse complement strand
AAGAACTGTTCGATGACCTCGGCCGATTCCTTCTCGGCGCGAGTCACAATATGATACGTTTTGTTCACGGCGGTTGGCTCCTTTCGGATTCATGGTTGGCAACCGGATTCTATGAGCCCGCTCGTTTCTGCCGACGACATCGAAGAAGCCCACCGTGGCTTCGATGGAAGAGGTTCGTCGAGGGCTGGTGAAGTATTATGATCCCATGCGTGTGGTGCCCGAAGAACCACCGGCCGAAGAGTAAATTCGAGCCACTAGCCGCGATATGAACGCAGTTTTGGGCGTGTGTTGAGAGACCGGTCGGGATTGCCTCGATCCGGAGCTCCAAATCGGCTCGCCGCGATCCAAAGGTTAACGGTGCGCCCCAATGGCGCAAATCTCCAGTGGAGGGAGGATCCACCCATGTAATTGTCGGTTGGCATGGTAGCTACCGAGCGGCTTGGTCGGGTAACTGGCCTGGTCGAAGCCTCGGGACAAAGGTTCGCTGTTAGGCGGGCCGCAAGTTTGCAGGCTGTAACGCGAGTGAAGCTTGAGCAGGCCTCGAAAGCAAAGTCGTGGACGCCGACCCGCCCGTTAACCGGGGAAGGCAGCACGGGCAGGGAAGAAACCGATAAGCACCTGTTCGGTCCACCGGGGTAGTGAGCACGGCATGCAAACAAGGAGATTTGGGTAATTGGGGGAGATCCGGTTCTGGTGGAGATCCACCTCCAACGCTCTCTATAGGAGGGCGGCCGGGCCGGAAGTCGGAGAGGGTCGTATGACCAGTGAAGCCGGGTAATGCCGGTGGAGGAAAGGACCCTCACTTCAGACATGCTTTGGAAGAAGGAGAGGACAGGTGATTGACGATGAGTCTGGAGACACCAATTAAGATCCGGATGCTTCAGAGAAAGCTGTATCAGAAAGCGAAGGAGGAGCCGAACTACCGCTTCTACCTGCTCTATGACAAGATGTGGCGCGAAGACATTCTGCTGCATGCTTACGAACTGGCGAAGGCCAATAAAGGCGCGCCCGGCGTGGATGAACAGAGCTTCGAACAGATCGAGTCAGAAGGCCGAGAGGAATGGCTGCGAGGCATCAGGAGTGACCTTCGCGATAAGACGTATGAACCACGCGCCGTGCGACGGGTGATGATCCCAAAGCCCGGCGGCGGCGAACGGCCGCTCGGTATCCCGACTATTCGGGACCGGGTGGTGCAGACCGCCGCTAAACTGCTACTGGAGCCGATCTTTGAAGCGGACTTCGATCCCCATGCCTACGGCTATCGACCGAAGCGCAGCGCCCGAGACGCCATCCAGGAAGTACACGAACTGCTGTGCTCTGGCTACGCCGATGTAGTCGATGCTGATCTGTCCAAATACTTTGACACCATTCCACACTGCGAACTGATGCAGTGTGTCGCCCGCCGCATTGTCGATCGGGACATGCTGCATCTGATCAAGATGTGGCTGAAGGTGCCGGTCGAGGAGCGGGATGAAAGCGGAAATCGAAAGGTGAGCGGTGGCAAGAGGAGCACCTGCGGCACACCGCAGGGCGGTGTAATCAGTCCGCTGCTCGCAAACCTGTACATGAACCGTTTTCTGAAGTTTTGGCGGATCACCGGACGGGGTGAAATGTTTAGAGCCGCTGTTGTCAACTATGCCGATGATTTCGTGATTCTCAGTCGCGGTTACGCGAAAGAGGCACTGGATTGGACGCGCAGTGTGATGCAGCGCATCAAACTCACGCTGAACGAAGCAAAGACCAGCATCAAGCGGGCCCGCACAGAGAGCTTCGACTTTCTGGGCTACACGTTTGGGCCGCAATGCTTTCGGAAGGATGGCTGGTGGTATATGGGAGCGAGGCCGTCGAAGAAGAGTCTGGCTCGGTTGCGCCAAAAAGTGGCAGACTGCCTTCGTCCGAGCAATGTGGCCCCCTGGCCAGGAGTACGAGATCGCCTCAATATGATTTTGCGAGGCTGGTCGAATTATTTCAGCTATGGGACAACTGTGTTCGCTCACGGGCTGGTCGACAACTACGTCTATGATCGTGTTCGACACTTCCTTCGGCGCCGTCACAAGGTGGGCTCCAGGGGCGGTATCCTTTTCTCGGGCAAGATTGTGTTCGGGGAACTTGGTGTACTCAGTCTCTGTGGTCCCTCCAGGCACGCGCCCGTCCGAAAGCGTCGCTGATGAAGTCTGTCGGAAAGCCGGATGCTCTAGCTGGGCACGTCCGGTTTGATGAGCGGGGAAGGGAAACCGCCGGCTGACTGAGGTCCCCGGTCTAGCAGCCCGTGTTTAAACCGCCGTTTTTGAGGAACGACAGAAACTACTACGGCTCACTTGATGGTCGTTGAATGCCAGATGTAGTGATGCTCGAAAATCTCTCTCAACGCATTCTGCCTCCAATAGAACGCTGATGAGCCGTAGAAACACAAAAATGGCGGCGCCCTTGAGATCGTGCGCGGCTTTAGGTTTGCCGGCCCCATACAAAGACCTCAGCAGCAATGCCAGATTGCACGCGGCCGCTTGTATCAGCAGTCTCTTGTGGATATTCTCCCGGCCTCGCAAATACAACCGATCCATGCCGCCGGTATCGAACTGATGCGCGAAGTTCCTCTCGATCTTCTCGCCGCGCTGAGATTGTAGCCGCTTGCCCCGCTCGCCGTTGATCCGCCTTCGATTGGCGTACACAGCATCCCGCTCCTCCTCCTTGCCTTCCCAATTGCGAGGGCCACGATCCGGTTCGGCGACATACGTCCTCAAGCCGAGTTCCTGGATCTCGATCATCGTCTGGTTGCTGTGATAACCCTTGTCCGCGACTACCTCCGCAATGCCATCGCCTGCCACCGGATATTGGCCCTCTGCGTTTTTGACATCGATCAACTCCGCCACCGCTTCACCCGCCTCGCACAGTGTTTCCGTTACGGTTGCACTATCGGCAGCCGCACCTGGGTGCGTCGTCACGGCAACGATGGCTCCCGTCTCCATGTCCACCGCCTGTTCCACCTTATATGCCAGTGCCGTGCGGCCGTCCTTGAGCTTGGTAATCTCGGCTTCCGGATCGGCTGGGCTCTTCCAATCTTCGTTACTGGTCTTTTTCTTGCGCTTCCGGTCCAAGCGCAATAACGCCGCCGCATCCGGAGCTTCAATGCCTTCGGCTTCCGCCACCTTTTTCAAATAGTCCATGTAGTTGTCGCCGCTGTCGCGCCGCACGATCGACTTCATGGCCGCATTGGCTTCCAGCGTCGTCGAATCCACGCCCATCGTCTTGCCCTTGACCAGCCCTGCTTGCGCTAGCTGTTCTAGAACCCAGTCGAAGATTAGCTTGTGAGTGGTGGCTTCCAGCAATCGCCGTGTGCGGGAAATGGTCACGTGATCCGGCGTGTTCTCGTCGATTCCGTAGCCAAGAAACTGCCGCAAGCTGAGCGAATCGGCCACCCGCCAGGCAATGCCTCGTTCACTATCGATGCCTTCAAAGAAACCGATCAGCATCAGCCGGAAGTACACGCCGGGAACCAGCGACGGCCTGCCCACGCCGTCGGCGTAGTATCGTTTGCACTCCTGTTCGCAGAACCTGTCGAAGCCTGCCTCTTTCAGCTTCGCCTCTAGCTTGCGGTAGAACGGATGTCCAGGCGCCTCCGCTACCTCAGAGCGGTACCAGATCTCTTCTTGCCGCTCCCGGCCTTGCCTCGTCCCCATTGCCATGTCTGATTTTATGCTGAAACATTCCAGGGAGGAAGTGATTTTAGACACGGGCTGCTAAAGAGACCAACCTCACTTCTTTAACCTTAAACGGTACAGTCAGCATACAACAAATCACTTAGGTTGTTCCAAGTATTATTGAGTTGTTTTCAATCACTAGTTGGAATGGTAGCGGAATAACATCTTGAGAATAAGTCGTGCATTCCAACACTACATCCGGTCAGGGAACCAATGCAGTGAAAGCGATAGTTGGTAGGATCGACATTCTTGCCCGAAGGACCGGGTGGTTGTTGGTTGGGAACCCAACTGACATTCAAGAACTCGCCCGAATGATACC
>JAOAPF010000379.1 GCA_025462755.1 Edaphobacter sp. | reverse complement strand
CCCGCTTCCAAGTCAAACGCGAAAAGGAGCGCGAACTCCGTCGAGACCTCTGGGAGATGCGCGAAGCCATCGACCGCTACAAGGACGCCGCCGACAAAGGCGCCATGCAGATCAAGGCCGACAGCCTCGGCTATCCCCCCGATCTTGAAACCCTGGTCAACGGCGTCGACATCCAGGACAAAAAGGTCAAATTCCTTCGCCGCATCCCCGTCGACCCCATGACCGGCACCACCGACTGGGGCCTTCGCTCCAACCAGGACGACGCCGACTCCGACTCCTTCGGCGGCCAAAACGTATTCGACGTCCATACCAAGAGCCAGGGCACCGCACTCGACGGAACAAAATACTCCACATGGTAACCATCGCCCCAACCCGCGCGGCCCGCCTCTTTTCGTTGCCGTCCCGCAACGTTCCGTTGTTATCATCCCGCAGCGAAGCGGAGGGATCTGCTTCTCCAATACCACCGAAGTCTGAGAAGCTCAGAAAATCCGTCTTGCTTAAGGGCACGCCTTCAGCCGTGCCGAAAGTATCGCGCTCAAAACCCGGCTTTAGCCGCTGGGGTACGTCTTTATTTCCCGAGCCACGCCCTCATAGGCCTGTTCCCGATCAAGACCAGGGCTTCACCCTCCTCGAACTCATGATCGTCATGGTCGTCATCGGCCTGCTCGCCGCCATAGCCATCCCCGCCTACACCACCAACATCCGCCACGCCCGCGAGGCCGTCCTCAAATCGGATCTCCACACCCTGCGCACCGCCATCGACTCCTACACCGTCGACAAGCAGAAAGCCCCCCAGTCCCTCGACGACCTCGTCCAATCCGGCTACCTCAAAGTAATGCCCATCGACCCCTTCACCCACCGCTCCGACACCTGGATGCCCGTCCAGGCCGACACCCTCATGAGCCTCGACCAGACCGAATCCGGCATCGACGACGTCCACAGCGGCTCCCAGGAAACCGCCATCGACGGCACCTCCTACAACACCTGGTGAACGGGTGGCACCTCCTTTTCGGCTTCATCGAAAAGGGCGGGTTATTCGCGCCACGCGCGAACCGCCTTCTCCTGCCCCGACACGAGGTCGCAGGAACTCAAAGCTCAAACCTCACAGCCCATAGCTCAAAGCTCACAAAAGGCGCATACTATCGTCTAAGACTCGTCGAGCTGCGTCCGCCAGCAGGGAAGCGGCCCACAGGAGACAACCATGCGTTCCGTCACGCACCTCGGCCTGACCGCCGCAGCCCTCATTCTCTCCGTCGCCGCATACGCTCAGACACCCTCCAGCACCCCTCCGCCCCCGGCCAATAAAAATCCGCCAGCCCAGTCTCCATCGACCCCATCCGACCCTCAGGCCACCCCGCCCCAGAGCACCCAGGACACCACACAGATTCCCGCCGACGTCCCCGCCGAGAAGCCCATCCCCGGCCACCCCACCGCCACTCCCAAAGAGAGCAAGGACGCCGCCAACAAAGTCAAGGCAGCCAATAAGACCGACACACTTCCCTCGCCCGGCGAGAATCTTGATCCCCACATCAAACCCGGCAGCGAAGACGACGTGAACGCCGTAGGCACACGCAACATCGGCGGCCGCGGCATAGGCAACTGGTACTCCACCGACTGGGAGATTCGCAACGGCAAATCCTACTCCATGGAGATCGAGAAGTCCGCTCATCTCGTCACCGACCCTGTCATCGTCGAGTACGTCAACCGCGTCGGCCAGAACATCGTCAAGAACTCCGACTGCAAAGTCCCCTTCACCATCAAGGTCATCGACTCCGACGAAATCAACGCCATGGCCCTGCCCGGCGGCTTCTTCTACGTAAACTCCGGCCTCATCATGGCGGCTGACGAAGAGGCCGAGCTCGCCGGCGTCATGGCCCACGAAACCGCCCACGTCTGCGCCCACCACGCCGCACGCCAGATGACCAAAATGAACTACGCGCAGATCGGCTCCATCCCGCTCATCATCTTCACCCAGGGTTCATGGACCGGCTACGGCATCTACGAGGCCACTCAGCTCGCCATCCCCATCACCTTCCTTAAATTCTCCCGCATGGATGAAGCCGAAGCCGACTGGCTCGGTCTCCAGTACATGTACAAGGCCGGCTACGATCCCCAGGCCTTCATTCAGTTCTTCGAGAAGATCGACGCCCTCGAGAAACACAAGCCCGGCACCCTCGCCAAAGTCTTCGCCGACCATCCCCAGACCCCCGATCGCATCATGCACTCTGAAGAAGAGATCGCCACCATCATGCCCGCCCGGCCCGACTACATGGTCACGACCTCCGAGTTCGACGACGTCAAGACCCGCCTGGCCCGACTCGAAAACAAGCGCAAGATCAACGACGGCAAGGGCGGCAACAAGCCCACCCTGCGCCGCACCACCACCAGCAACGGCAACAACGACCCCAACAACCCGAACAACCCCGCCAGCTCCACCGACGACCGGCCAACCCTTGGCCGCCGCAACTAGCCTGGAGCAACGAAAGAAGGCTTAACACCGATCGACACCGATTTCACGGATTAAGACAACGATACTTGAGGTCTTTAATCGGTGAAATCGGTGTCGATCGGTGTTAAGCCTTCCTCTGCGCAAACCCGATAAAATATCCCCATGCCCAAAAAGAACAAAGCCAAGACCACCGGCTACACCGACGACCACGCCAAAGCCGGCCTCGACACCAAATTCCCCCCCATCGAAACCTGGCGCAATCAGTTCCGCGCCTACGAAATCCTCGTCGACGATCCCGAGTTCACCTCCGTCTGCCCCAAGACCGGCCTACCCGACTTCGGCCGCCTCACCATCCGCTACATGCCCCGCCAGACCTGCCTCGAGCTAAAGTCCCTCAAGGAGTAACTCTTCACCTACCGCAACCTCGGCATCTTCCAGGAAAACATCGTCAACCAGGTCCTCGACGACGTAGTCAAAGCCTGCAACCCCGTCTGGGTCAAAGTCACCGGCGACTTCCGCCCCCGCGGCGGCATCTCCACCATCGTCGAAGCCTTCCACCCGCGCCCCGAAGCCTCCAAAGGCCCTCAAAATTAACTCAATCGTCGAGCCTCAGTTGGCATATACTTCACCGCTGAGGAGATCCGACAACACTCCCTCATCTCCTCTCAGGCCACGGGCCCCCCCGCGTCACCCGCGACAGATCCCAACAGGAGAATAGAGATGAAGCCACTCGCAACTCTCTGCGCCATCACCACCATGGCGTTCACCATGACTGCCTGCAAACAAACCGCCGACACCCACGACGCCGACGTTAAGGCAATCCAGGACGACGAAGCGCGGTGGAACCAGGATTACGCAGCGAAAGATAGCGACAAGATCGCCGCTCACTACGCCGACGACGCCGTCCTCATTGTCCCCGGAGCGCCTCCCGCCTCCGGCAAAGAGGCCATCCGCACGGCCTTCAAGCCCCTGCTCGCCGACCCCGCGCTCTCCCTCAAGTTCCACGCCTCCGAAATCGAAGTAGCCAAATCCGGCGACGTAGCCTACACCCAGGGCACCTACACCCTCACGCTAACCGACCCCCAAACCAGGCAGCTCGTCAACGACCAGGGCAGTTACGTCATCACCTATCGCAAGCAGCCCGACGGCACATGGAAAGCGGTCGTCGACATCGTAACCTCAGAGGTGCCGCCTCCCGCTTCGCCACCCAGTCACAAATGAAACGTCAGTGAATCTCTCGCGGGAAATTTCTCCACGCAAAAAAGAATTCACAGCCTCATCACGGAACTCGAACGCGCCGCTCACCGTATCTCTAGTCAGAGAGGGTTTGCGAATCGCCGCAGCAACCATCGTCGTTGCTCTCCCGTTCCCCTCCTGAGCTTGCTATTGCACCATTCAGAACGCGTCGTTTCCCGGTTTCGAATCATCTGATTTCCTGATCGTCGTTCCGGTCTATTTCTTATCCGGCAGTTGTAAAAATCCTGTATGCAAGCCCACACAGCTGCATACACAAACTAAACTAGCTCCAGTGCAGAGACATGCTTATGACATACACCTCCTCAGAACTCCTCCCCACTGCCCCGAAGGGCATCGAGCGGGCCAGCCTTCCCGCTAATTACCGCCACCTCAAACCCGACGGCGAGTCCCGCGAAGACATCACGGCCACCTTCGAACTGCAGTTCTCGCGCTGCAGCCGGTTGCTTCAATTCGTCGCACGCCGCATCCTCAACTGCGTCCAGGAAGCCGACGAGGCGGTCAAAAACTGTCGTCTTACCGCCTCTCGCAACCCGCCGGCATTCAGCAGTGAAGGCGCCTTCAAAAGCTGGATCGTCAGAATCCTGATCGACGAGGCAACGCTCCTCCGCAGGAAAAACAATCCGGCCGTCGCCCTCGAAACGAATTCCGACGCACAGGCGGTTTCGCCCACCTCCCCAAGGTAGAGCTGTTTCTCGACTCCCGGAATCCCCTCGAAGGTTTCCGAGCCGCGGCAACGAATTGCATCGTCGGATCATCACACGTTGCAACGACGAGGCAGTGTCGAACCCTTTAGTGGCGGTTTGCCGATGCCATCGCCCTTACAGTCCCGCTCTAGCAGACCCCAGTTACCAGGCCCAGTCACTCCAACATGAGCAACACAGGAGACTCCCGTGCGCCTACCCTGCCTGCTTGTCATCGCCGCCGTTCTTGCCGCCCCCACCCTAACCTGCGCCGACACGATCCTCGTCGGATCCGACCTCTACCTTGTGGCAGGATCAGGTCTCTGTCCAAGCTTCTCCGACTGCGAGGAGGTCGCACAGCAGGTCACCTTTTTCACTCCAGTCGTGATCGACCAGGTCAAAGTAGGCATCAGCGGCCCCAACCGGACGGGCATTGCAGCCGGCAATTTCAACGTAGTCCTGGGACATACGCTTGGGGGCGGGACACAGATTGGCTCAGGCAATCTGATCTTCGACCCCAACGGACCTCTGATCCCCGGGATATTCACCTTCTCAGGTCTGAATATTTCGTTGCCAGCTGGAACATACTATCTTCAACTCTCTGGCGGAAATGTACAGTGGGACTTCGGCGAGCCGCTCATAACCACCACAGGAACAATTGGTCCCAGCTGGATCTGTGATCCAACCATCAGTTGCGCCCACTGGGGGTCTGCAGAAAACATCCATGCGTTCGACATCTATGGCACCGCAACGACCCCTGAACCCTCCACCTTCGCACTTCTCGCCACAGGCATCGTTGTTTTAGCCGGAGCGTCGCGTCGCTGGCTTTACTCGCATTCGTAGAAGCGAATCCCATAGCGGAAGTCATCACCAGAAAAACTATTCTCAACTTCTACATGGACTTTGCATAGAGGAGCTAAGTAGCGTTAATGGGAGCGGTAACTTGTGTCCCATCTCTAAAGCAGAGGTCGAAACGATGCGAAACACTTGGATTCTCGCAACCGCGATCTTGCTCGCCGTTGCTCCCGCCGCCCTGGCCGATAGCATTCAACTTTTCGTTAATTCCAGCGTCCTGGCAACGTTCTCCAGCCCAAATGATAACTTCTGGGGTACTTACTATACCGGCCACCCATATACCGATTTCCCTTCGTTGGGGAACGACGTTGGAGTATTCGCCGATTTTTCAGGTGTTTCGCTTTTCGTGCCGACTGGGAACGCGGTCACTTCAGCAACAATCAATGTGATTTTGCCTGCAGCTTCGATTCAAGGTACCGGCGTAAATTTCGCTCTCACATCCTTTCCAGCACCAAACCCCGGCATATCCATAGCGCCAACATTTAATGGAACCGGGTTTACGAATGTGTCCGCGAGCCTATCGTCTTTTTCCGTCCCGCTGCCGTCGCCGGTCGTTAGTGGTAACGAAGTCTCAACCGGTGACTTGGCTTTGCTTTTCCTATTGGATGGATCGATTCACGACACTGTGGCTACGCCCGGTGTCAATTGGTACGGTTACATCGGCGGGTCCGGCCAAGTGCTCATTCCTTACACAGTCGAGCTGGATGTCACCTACACACCGGTTCCGGAACCCTCCACCGTTGCCCTTCTGGGCACAGGAATTCTCGGTCTAGCCGGAGCAGCGCGTCGCTGGCTTTACTTGTAGAGGCGAATACCAAACGAAAAACCTTCAGGCCGGCGTCCTTCTCCTCGCGGCAGGATGACGGGTGCCCATTCATGCGGCCTCACCGCACGAGTGGGACCATCGCCCAAAGGTGCAATCCGCCTGGCTTAAGGGCACGGCTTCAGTCGTGCCATAGTAAGCCGGGCGCGAAGCGGCCCTCCGCTCTGCCGAAGGCCGGAGCGAAGTCCGAAGGGCGCAGCGACTGATCTATTGCTTTTGTCTTTTGCTCTCGACTCCACCCTCGCATCGGGGCGGTTTCCCTGTTCAAGTCCGTAATCGATGCCTCTGTACCAGAAACGAGTCGATCAAGAAGGCCCCTCCGATTAGGCAAATGACCGCACAGATAAGTCTGAGCAAACCGCCAATGACGAGGCTCGACTCGTAGCTTGTATCAAAAACACTGATTCTCAGGCGGGGTTTCGTTACCGCGAGTCTGCTACCGTCAGCGAGCACTTCACCATCAAGCTTATAGCGTCGACCCTTTCGGGCCTTGAAGAATCCAATTGTCCGAGAAGCCTCTCCGGACGGACCTGATGAACCGTGACCCGTGGTGTCGTCTGATGTACCTTGTAGAACTGTTCCATCGCTGTACAACGACCATCGGACTCTCACAACAGAAGGCGAAGGGCAGGTTGACCGCATGCCGTTGCCTAACAAGCATCCCAACTCGTCGGATGGAATCTTGTTCTCCGAATCAATATCAATCGCAAACTTAGCGTCGAGATTGCTCGCAAACTCGCCTGTGCTGAAATGACTACCTTGAGAAAGTGATACAGGCATGTCCACCGGGCGCCAGGTACGAGTGAGCGACCACACTGTCCAAAATGCCACTGGCACCAGACCAACTGCAATCAATGCTAACCCGACCCGACTTTCTCGTTTTAGCAGCATAATTGTCCTCATTAGCTGGGTGCCCCGCGACGTCGTCGTATGGTGGGACCATCACGCGAAGGCGCGATCCGTCTTGCTTAGGGAAATCGCTTCATTGTCTCAACAAAATAAACAACTTACAAAAAAAATCCCTCAAAAACCCAGCAAAATCCCATGTCAAGCCCCCAAATCCCCCAGCAAGATAAACAACCAATTTGAAATGAATAACTTACGCCGGCAATAAATACGTTGGCTAACCCAGCGTCGCTAGAGTGACTTTTTGGAAATCGCGATGGCTTGGTCAATAGTCCCGCCATAGGGTGCTAACCATGCGGCGGGATTTTCAGGGTCTATATCTAGCCATGCATCGGCTCCGCCATGCTGGTCAGTGATGCCCGCATTAGCTGTATTGAACTCTCCATCTTTCCATATCTCATCTTTGGGGATGAGCCAGCCGAATGATTTGCCCGGAAATAGGGCGAGGCAAAACAAAAACTCAAAGTCTGCGTCCCCTCGAATGTTCTGGAATTTGACGATTCCCGCCTCCCACATCATCGCCATCTTGAAGGAAATACCATTCCCGTTAACCCGTATCTGGCCTTTCTTGGCAAGGGTCGCAGTCAAGTTATTCATGTTGAGTAGCGCGGCCAACATAGACCTTCCGACAACATGTTTGCTTCCCGGAGGCAAGCGGCGCATCCAGTTGAATGAACTTCCGTTCCACGCTTGATCCTCTGGATACTGACCTAAGAAACCATCTGCGATATTACGCAGTTCATCAAAATTGCTCACCGTTACGCCTCGTGCAGAACAAGATTAGAATGCCGGTGCCGTCGATTATCCTCCTTTTCCTCAGTGGGTTGCCATAGGAATCTTTTCAATCTCTTTTCCATCACGTCGATTGCCTTGGAATTACTGTCAATGAGCAGGAATTCTCTTCCGTTCTTAGCCGCTGCCTCTCCCAGCGTCCCACTACCCGCGAAAAAGTCGAGACACAGGTCTCCGGGATTCGAGTGCATTTTTACGATGC
>JAOAPF010000357.1 GCA_025462755.1 Edaphobacter sp. | reverse complement strand
CATTGATTGGCCCCGGGGTCGCATCTGCTTAGTTCGTTCGCAACGCATGGGTCGGATCCGCCCCGGCCGCCCGTATTGCCGGTTGGGCTGAAGCCAGCAGTGCGACCAACATCATTAGAGCAATACTGTCCGCATAGATCAACGGATCCGTCGCACTTACATCGAAGAAAAGGGCGCTCACCATCCGCAACACGGCCAGCGATCCAACCAATCCCAACGCGCATCCCAGCAATGCCAGCTTTCTCCCCGATGCTAAGACCAGCAGCGCGATTCCGGCACTTTGCGCGCCCACCATGCGGATTGCGATCTCCTGCGTCCGCTGAGACACCGAGAACGCCACCACCGCGTAGATTCCGGTAATCGCGAGCAGCAGCGCTCCTGCGGCGAAAGTCGTGATCAGGTCCGTGTTGAACCGCCTTGGCTGTGGTTCCATTCACCGTCCATTCGGTTACCGTTTAGGTTTACTTACCAGACAGACCGCTCAGGTCTTTTGTCCGCTGCAGGTCAAAGTGTGCGATGACGGGCTTGTCTCCTGGCATCATGTATGTCCAGTCTTCGATGTGATGGTTGGCATCAATCATGGTGAACATGGCATGGTGAATGTGTCCGTACTGCTGGTTGCCCGAGACGTCGAGGAAGCTGAAATCAACCGTCTTCCCGTCCGGCGAGATACTGGCGACCATGCGTGGTCTGTTGCCGGCATCGCAACAATGCGTAAGAACCAAGCGATCACTATCGAGGTAGTAGAGCATAGTGACCGGATGGTCGTAACGCGTCGGGTCGTCCGGCATTCCGGCCTGCTTCATCTCATGTACCAGCGCGTTTCCTTTCGATATCACACGCATGGAGACCTGCATCAGCATATTTCCCCCCATGCCGCCTTGCTTCGGGTCGGTCTTTACGTGGCCCTCCCACGAGCCTGCTAGACATTTTCAATGTTTCGGACGATTTCTGCGCGTCGGACTGGGCGAAGGCCACGGTGGAGAGCGTGATCAGGAAGACGGGGAGCATCATTCATTTGGATTTGATGTTTGCCTCCTCACTTCTTTGTTTCGGGTCGGCATTCCGCCATCCAAACATGATCCGATGTTGTGTTATACACATAACTACAACACTACACATGTTGTTAAGTCATTAATGGGCCTTCAGCGAAATCGGCATAGGCGTGTGAATAGGTAACAGATCAGCCTCCGAAGACCTTCAGGTACCTAATACCTTTCCATCAGCCTGACTACCTACTGCCCACGCTGAGTTGAATACTCGACGGATCAGGAGTCGGGTGCTGATTCTCATCTCCGAACTGCAACGCTACACACGTTCCGTTCACAAGAGACTCGAGCTGAGTCTATGTGCCGGAAGGCCGGTTCAATAACTGAGATTTTGTAAATTCTTCACATGAAGAGGGGCAGGCGATCAAATTGCCAGAGTAGAGCGCTGGTCCGGACGCAGAGTTGAGTTGCTCTGAGACATGAACGTGCTCGTCGTTGGCAGCGTACTCTCATACCGATCGTAGCTTTCGGATACAAAAGAAAAACGATCCGGAGGTATCCCAAAAGTATCGAATCCAAAAAGCCGTCACACGTGAATTTGGATATCTCTCAGAACACTGCTATCCATAACTGTTTTATGGTGGCCCGGGCAGGAGTCCAACCTGCGACCTTCGCGTTAGGAGTGCGCTGCTCTATGCAACTGAGCTACCGGGCCACTTCCGGTAGTGTATCGTGAGGCTGCCGAAAGAGCGGCAGATGATAAAATTAGACAGGGACACTTATGCCAGAGATACAGCGTCGACATGCAGTCACGGCGAATATTGGTGGGATTCGCGTAGGTTCAGATGCGCCCGTTGTCGTGCAGTCGATGACGAATACTGATACAGCCGACGTCGAGAGCACGGTCCAACAGGTTGCCGCGCTGGCAAGAGCCGGTTCGGAGATGGTGCGCGTCACAGTCAATAATGACGAAGCAGCAAAGGCCGTGCCTTATATTGTCGAAGGGTTGGCAAAAAAAGGCTGGTCGACGCCGATTATCGGCGACTTCCATTACAACGGCCATCAGTTACTAAAGAAATATCCAGAAACAGCGAAGGCCCTGGCCAAGTACCGCATCAATCCCGGCAACTGTTCCATTGGACGAAAAGACGATGACAACTTCCGAACCATGATTGAGGTTGCGGTTGAGCATCAGAAACCGGTGCGGATCGGAGTGAACTGGGGGTCGCTCGATCAGGCGCTGCTGACGAAGATGATGGACGACAATTCGAAGGCTGCCGATCCCCTTCCCGCTCGCGATGTGATGATGGAAGCGATGGTGGTGTCGGCGCTGGATAACGCAGCTGCGGCAGAGCGTTATGGTCTGCGGCGGGATCAGATCCTGCTGTCGGCCAAGGTCTCCGGTGTGCGAGACCTGATCGACGTTTATACGGAATTGGCGCGCCGTTGCGACTACGCACTTCATCTTGGGCTAACTGAGGCCGGAATGGGGATGAAGGGCATCGTGGCTTCGGCTGCGGGTCTTGCTCCTCTGTTGTTGGCTGGCATCGGAGATACGATTCGGGTCAGTTTGACCCCCACTCCGGGGGGAGACCGCTCCGAGGAGGTTCGTTGCGGCCAGCAGATTCTGCAGTCACTCGGGATTCGCAGCTTTATGCCGCAGGTGACCAGCTGCCCCGGTTGCGGACGGACGACTTCAACCTACTTCCAGGAGCTTGCCGAGAGAATCCAGAGCTATCTGGTGGCGTCGATGCCGGAGTGGAAAAAGCAGTATCCGGGAGTCGAAGAGCTGAAGCTTGCCGTCATGGGCTGCATTGTGAACGGACCTGGTGAATCGAAGCACGCCAATATTGGCATCTCGCTGCCCGGGACGTTCGAAGAGCCCAAGGCGCCGGTGTATGTTGACGGGAAATTATTTACCACCCTGAAGGGTGACCGGATTGTCGAGGAGTTTCAGGTAATTCTCGACGTGTATGTCGAGAAGCGCTATGGACGTGTGCTGATCGAAGTCTAGCCAGCTTGGCGGCAGCCGCAAATCACCGTATTTCTTCTTAACCGGGTACTCGTAGGACGATCAACGCACGCCCGGCCACCTCATCAGACCACTAGCGGGCGTCTCCGCCGCCACGAAGCGCCTCTGATCCCCCATCACAGCCCCCGCCGCCAGCCTGCCACTGCGCACAGCACCTTCCATCGTGGAGGGCCACTCCGTCGCAGTCCAGTCTCCCGCAAGATAGAAGCCCGGCCACTTCGTCGTCTGTGCAGGACGAAATCGATCCAGCCCCGGCACCACGGAAAAAGTCGCCCGAGCCTCCTTCAATACGCCGCTTTTGATCAGCTTTGCTCGCTTCACCTCAGGAAAGAACGACTGCAGCTCATTCAGCGCACCAGTCAGAATCTCATCGCGCGTCATACTCAGCTGCGTTCTCGATCCTGCGATCACCAGCTCGACGTAGCTTCCCTTCTCCGGCGCATATTTGCGAATCCGCGACTTATGGAAAAACCACTCAATCGTCGTATCCAGGAGCCACGCGTGGTCAAGATCGCTAATCTCCCGGTCGAACCAGAGAAGAATCGAGGTGAATGGCGAATGCACCTGCCGGGCCATCTTCAACTCCAACTCATCTCTCGTGTTCAGGGCTATTCCCGCATACTGCTCGTTTAATCGAACAGCGGGCAATAGTTTTTGTGTCTGCTCAAATGGAAGCGCGAGGATGATCGAATCCGCGATGTAGCTCGTATCGGCAACGTTCACGCGCCAGCGGCCGTTCTGCTCCTGCGTAATGGCTTCAACGCTCGCCCGGAGTTGCAACGTTCCGCCACAGGACTCGATCAATCGTGCCGCAGCCATATAGAACTCACTAAGTGGCACTGTCGGAATGCCCAATCGCCCGCCCGTCGAAGATTTAATGAAGAGCTCATGGAAGACCTTGCCGGCGTAACGAGTCGAACAATGTGCAACGCGATCATTCAGCGTCGCCATCAGGATCGGATTCCAGAAGTGCCTGATCGAAAGCTCAGTCTGCCGCGTTCGTTTCAACCATTGCTCAATGCTCTCATTGTCCTCCGCCGGATAGCCGCGGAAGAACTCTATAAGCCCGCGCGCCATTCCTAGCTTGTCCTTCCATCCCAGCATCGACATGCTCAGGAAGCTCGGAGCAAAGTGAAACGGCGCAGGCAGACCGCTGGCGGAAATTGTGCTCGATCTGCCTCCAGGCTCAAGGAAAGTCTGCTTGTCGTACCAGCGAATTTTGTCCGCACTTCCACTCTGTTCGCACAACTCGATGAGATTGGTGCAACAACCCAACAGCACATGCTGCGAATCCACAATCTCATGCAGAGCAGGATGTTCATACGAACAAGCTCTGCCGCCGACATATGGCTTGCGCTCAAGTACGGTCACGCTCTTCCCTGCACCGGCCAAAGCGGCTGCAGCAGCGAGGCCTGCCGCCCCCGCACCCACCACAATCACGTCACTCTGCTCTCTTCCGCTCACGAGCCCATCCGATTGCGCAGAGCCTTTCCCATTCCCTGTGCCAGAACCATTAGTTTTTTGGAGGTCGGCACGCTCACGCGTTCAGAAAACACGTCGTAATTCCTTGCGATAATCTGCTCAAGCAACCCTCGATAGATCGTCACCAACACCCAAAGCGCCGCACGGCTATCTCGGTGGATCATAGGCAGAAGCTCTTCAGCCGAAGCGTAGAACTCCCGCGCCCGGGATGCCTCAAGCGCAAGCAAATTTATCACCGTCCCAGGCTTCTCTTTATTTTGAGCAGCCAAGACGAGACGCTCTACAGAGACCTGGTTTGCCTCAAGGTCCTGCAAAGGAAGGTAAATCCGACCACGTTCCGCATCTTCGCTCACATCGCGCAATATGTTCGTCAATTGAAACGCAACACCCGTCTTCTCCGCAAGCAACTCCGCTCTTGGATCGCGATACCCGAAGATACGGATACACACGAGCCCAACAACCGAGGCGACGAGATAACAATAGCGATATAAGCCGTCGAAGCTTTCGTAGATCTGAAAAGTTCGCGTTCGACCTGTCAACTCCGTACTCGTCGTGTCAGTGACAGTCACTACGCCCGGCTGGCTCTCTTCGAGGTCCATCGTCGTACCCCGCACCAGGTCTTCCAGCAGCGCATCAGGAATCGCAAACCTCTTCTGCGCGTCATTCAACGCAACGAACACAGGATCATCCGAGACGCCGCTTCGCCTCGCAGCCCGCCAGGCCTCCAGCCACCGCCCCATCACCTCGCGGCGCTCTGGCAGCGACACAGCCTCATCATCGGAGATATCGTCGGCACGTCGCATAAACGCATACACCGCGCACATCGCATTCCGCTTATGCTCTGGCAGCACGCGAAAGGAGTAATAAAAATTTTTGGCCTCCCGCTGCGCAATCGTGCGACAGACGGCATACGCCTCAGCAAGAGTCACGTAGACATCCCCGCACGCAACTTGCCTACCAGCGCTTCCATCAATAACCGCGCCTTCCGCGCCTTCGACACCACCGGCCTTCCGCGCAGCACATCGAAATTCTCCGCGGCGATCCCATTCAAGATCGCCTCTCCACCTTTGCGGAACAGGTCCAGCGTGACCGCCAGCTCCTTGTCCACACGCTGGGTAATAACTCCGCCTTCGAGCAGCATCTCGCGAGTCCTCAACACCATCTCCTGCATCATTGCTTTGAACTCAGGCGTAAAGACTCGACCCTCAATCTGCCCTTCATCGACTCCATACCGAAGCATCGCGTCGGCTGGCACATAGCGCCTGCCGCGCTCCGCATCTTCCACGACATCCTGCCAGAAGTTCGCCAGCTGCAGTGCCGTGCAGACCTTATCAGAAAGCAGCCCGAGCGACTCTTCGCGATACCCGCAGACCCACAGAACCAGCCGCCCGACCGGATTTGCCGAATAGTGTGAGTAAACCAGCAGTTCCTCCCAGCTCTCGTAGGCGGTCTTCACCTGGTCCATACGAAAGGCATGCAGCAGGTCCGCGAAGAGCTCACGCGGCGGGTTGCACTCCCGAATCGTCTCATGCAACGCAACGAATACCGGGTGCATCGACCGTTCCGGCGTGTCATAGCACTCATCCAGCATCGACCCCCACGTATCGAGCAGGCGCGTCGCAACCGCGGGATCAGCGACTTCGTCCCCGAGATCGTCGGCCACTCTGCAGTACGCATAGATGCTCTCAAAGTGTGGTCGCACCTTACCCGGCAGGAAGAACGTAGCCACATGAAAGTTCTCATAGTGAGTCGTAGCGAGTTCGTGACACCATGCCCGCGCCTCAGCAAGGGTCGGCCGCTCCAACGGAGTCAGATACTCCAGTGGAGCACCTAAAAGCGCATGTTGTGTCGCAATCCCGTCGCTCATCTTGGCACGCCGCCCGGAAAGACTGCAGTCTTAATCTCCCGCGAACCTCCGCCCCTGCTCATCATTCGTGCGAAGAGACCAGGCACCTCGTCCAGTCCAGCCCGGCCAGTTATATACTCCGCGCATTTGAACCGGCCATTGGTCACCAGGCCAAACGCCGTCCTGCACGTTGCCGGGGTATGGTGAAAACTCGCCTTTAAAGTAATGTCGCCGTAGTGCAAACGGTTCGTGTCCAGCTGCACCTTCGTTCCGCGGGGCGGCCCACCGAAGAAGTTGACGGCTCCCCCCTTCCGCACCATGTCGACCGCCCACTCCCACGCTGCAGGACTTGCCACCGCGTCGATCACAACGTCGGCGCCGCGGCCCTCGGATGTCAGCGCGCGAGTCGCCTCCACTACGTCCTCCACAGCCTCCACCTGCAACACTTTAGTAGCGCCAAACAGCGTTGCTGTGGCGATTTGATCCTCCCGCTTCACAACCGCAATTACCGTGACACCGGTCAGTTCAGCCACATGCATGAACATCAGCCCAATAGGACCTGCACCGATCACCACCATCGTATCGCCGGCCTTTGCTCCGCTCTCCTCGAGACCGCGCACGACGCACGCCAACGGCTCCGTTAACGCGGCGTGTTCCAGAGCCACTCCATCCGGCACCAGCAAAGTATTCTTCTCCACAATCCGCGCCGGAATTCGAATGAACTCTGCATAGGTTCCGTTGTTGAACAGAAGGTTCTCGCACAGATTCTGCTGCCCATGCCTGCAAAAGAAACATGCATCGCAAGGAGCCGAATTCATCGCCACCACCCTGTCCCCCTCACGAAACGCCGTAACCCCGGCCCCCACCTCTGCAACTACTCCGGCAAACTCATGCCCAAACGGCATCGGCGGTTTCAGCATCATGGCGTGGTACCCGCGCCGGTAGACCTTTAGATCCGTCCCGCAGGTCAGTGCCGCGCCCACCCGGACGACCAGCTCCCCAGGCTCTGCCTGCGGCACTGCCACACGCTCCAGCCGAAGGTCTTCCTTGCCGTAAAGCACCGCCGCCGTCATCTCAGATATCATCTCTTCTATCTTCTCATTCCGTGCCCGTTCAATGCACTTTCCTTGTCTTCCACTGTCCTTCCATATACATGCAATCGTCGGCTGGGGTGCTGCATCTGATAATCTGAGCCACATAACCTGATGCCCTTCGTCTCTCCAGAGATCTTCGCCAAGCAAATCGTTGCCTCCGTCCAGGAGTACTCCATCCTGTCCTGGCGCGCGGTCGCAAACCTTTTTTCCCGCCCCCGCTACTGGGCCGATATCTACACCCAGATGGATTCGATCGGTGTCGGTTCCATGCCCATCGTTGTCCTCACCGGCTTCTTCACGGGATGCGTGCTCGCCCTGCAGTCGGCAACTTCGCTTGAGGCCTTCGGCTCCGTCAGCCTGACCGGCAATCTGGTCGCCCTCTCGATGGTCAAGGAACTCGGTCCCGTCCTCACCGGCCTTATGGTCTCCGGCCGCAACGCCTCCGGCATGGCATCAGAAATCGGTTCCATGAAAGTCACCGAGCAGATCGACGCCATGCGAGCCCTAGGGACCGACCCCGTACGCAAGTTAGTCACCCCCCGGCTCTACGCCACAGTCTTCATGCTCTTCTTCCTCACCATCGTCTCCGACGCAGTCGGAATTGCCGGCGGCGCTCTGGTCAGCGTCACCCTCATGGGACTCAACGCCTCCTCCTACTTCCACAACTCCTACCGCGCCCTCCAGTATGGCGACGTCGTCCAGGGCCTCACCAAGCCACTCTTCTCCGGATTCATCATCGCCACCGTAGGCTGTTTCTTCGGCATGACGACAAAAGGCGGTACTCAAGGCGTGGGTAAAGCGACCACCCAGGCAGTCGTCTACTCCTCCGTCTTCATCATCATCGTCGACTTCATCGTCAGCCGCGCGATGATCGGAATATTCGGCAGGTAACCAGACCATGCCCGCAGACATCGCTCCCGGAGACGTTTCGCAGACGAAGCAAACTCCCGACTCCGCGGAGCCCGTCGTCGTCTTCGAAGACGTCTCCATCACCTTCGACGTCAAGCCCGTCCTGCAGAACATCTCCTTCACCGTCTATCGCGGCGAAACCCGTATCATCCTCGGCCCCGCCGGCGGCGGAAAATCAGTCCTGATGAAGCTCGCCAACGGCCTCATTCGCCCCGATTCAGGCACCATTCGCGTCTTCGGCGAGGACGTCACCCGCATGCCAGAGACCGACCTCTTCAAACTTCGCGCCCGCATCGGCATGGTCTTTCAGGAATCCGCACTCTTTGACTCTCTGTCCGTAGAAGACAACGTGGCCTATCGCCTTCACGAAGAGCAGGTCCCGGAAGAAGAGGCCCACAAACGAGTCCTGGAGGCACTCCGGTTCGTTGAACTCGAGAACACCATCGAAAAGTTCCCCTCAGAGCTATCCGGGGGCATGCGACGCCGCGTCTCCATCGCCCGCGCCATCATCACTAAACCGGACCTCATCCTCTACGACTCCCCCACCGGCGGCCTCGATCCCATCACCTCAACCACGATCATTGACCTTGTCATCAAGCAGCGCGACGTATCCCACACCACATCCCTGCTGATCACGCACCGCCTCCAGGACGCCTTCCTTCTGGCCACACACCGCTTCAACCAGCAGACCGGCAAAATAGAACCAATCCCCAACGGCGGTATCGACGACAGCACCAAGTTCCTTGTCCTGAATGAGGGCCACGTGGTCTTCGATGGCAACACCCACGAGCTCGTCCACACCAACGACCCATGGCTCAAGGAATACCTCTCCTGATCCTCAGCGCTTGCCCGCCTTCCACTCCTCATACGAGATGCGAGGCATCGTCAAAAACGAGTCCCGCGTCTTCACATACGACCCCAGACCATTCATCCGGCCAATCGCGTGCAACTCCTCAGCCCGCACGTACGGTCCCGCGGGATCGACAAATCGGTCTTCAATGTAAATCGAAACCACCCTGCCCAGAATGATCCGCGACCTGCCAATCTCCATCGTGGTGAACTCCCGGCATTCGAGTGCTGCGTGAGCCTCCG
>JAOAPF010000301.1 GCA_025462755.1 Edaphobacter sp. | reverse complement strand
AACCAGTTCGAATGGCGCACCGTTCTCGAGCCACTCATCGCCTTTGACTCAATCCTTCGCCAGGACCCCTGCGGTGTCTTCGCCGACATGGAGGATGAGACCCGCCACCACTACCATCTGCGTGTCGCTGAACTGGCCAAACACGCAGACGCAAGCGAAGTCGCAACCGCTCAGGTCGCCCTCGACCTTGCGCGCGAAGCCAGCCGTATTTCCGACAGAGATCCCCGCCACGCACGACGCACCATGCACATCGGCTACTACCTGTTTGCCGAGGGTCAGCCCCTCCTGAACCAGCGCATCGACTATAACCCGCCGCCCATCGAACGGCTGCGCAACTTTCTTCGCCGATGGAAGGAAGACTTCTACATCCTCGGCATCTTCACGCTCTCCTGCCTTCTGATAGTCGCAATCATCGCGCCGCTGGTCCCCCACCACGCCTTCTGGCCGATCATGGGCGCGCTGCTGCTCGCGCTAATTCCGGCCAGCCAGGGCGGGGTGGACTTGGTGAACAACACAGTTACCGCTCTGATGAAGGCGCATTCGCTTCCAAAAATTGATTTCTCGAAAGGCGTTCCGGAAGAGGCGACCAGCTTTGTCGTCGTGCCAACGTTGCTGTTCAACAAGAAACAAGTGCGCGAACTCTTCGACGAATTGGAAGCCCGCTATCTCTCCAATCAGGATCCGAACATCCACTTCGGACTTTTAACCGACCTTCCCGACAAAAAGACAAGGCCGCTCGACGAAGACTCAAATCCCCTCGCTGCCTTCGCAGTCCAGTGCGTCGAAGATCTAAATGCAAAATATGCTTACGAAAAGGGTGGTTCCTTCTTTGTCCTGCATCGTCATCGCATCTTCAATTCTCGCCAGGGAGTCTGGATGGGATGGGAGCGAAAGCGCGGCAAGCTGCTCGATCTCAACAATTTCTTGCTCCATCAGCATGATGCCTTTCCCATAAAGGCAGGGCCTTTGGATGCTTTGGAGCGCGTCCGTTACGTCATCACGCTTGACTCCGACACGCAGCTGCCGCGTGGTACCGCCGCACGCATGATCGGCACCATGGCGCATCCCCTGAATCAGGCCATCGTCAACCCCAGATTGCGCATCGTCACTGAAGGGTACGGCATCCTGCAGCCCCGCGTAGGCGTCAGCGTCTCCTCTGCGTCACAGTCGCGGCTCGCCTCCCTCTACTCCGGCGAAACCGGCTTCGATATCTACACGCGCGCCGTCTCCGACGTCTACCAGGACCTCTTCGGTGAAGGCATCTTCGCGGGCAAGGGCATCTATGAAGTCAGCATCCTGCATGAGGTGCTGGATCGCCGCTTTCCTCGAAACGCCCTCCTGTCCCACGATCTCATCGAGGGCTCCTACGCTCGCGCCGGCCTCGTAACCGATATCGAGATCATCGACGACTACCCGTCGCACTACTCCGCCCACACTCGCCGGAAGCACCGTTGGGTCCGTGGCGACTGGCAGATTGCGCAATGGCTGTTCAGCAAGGTGCCCGACGAGTCCGGCAACTACGTCCCGAATCCGATCAACACCATCTCACGATGGAAGATCCTCGACAATTTGCGGCGCAGCCTGGTTGAACCTTTCACCTTTCTCCTCTTTCTGCTCGGATGGCTCATTCTTCCAGGCGGCGCGCTCTATTGGACCATCGCAACTCTTGTTCTTCTCCTTCTCCCTGTCTTTGTCCAACTGGCCTTTAACCTCGGTCGCGCCCTGTTGAAACTCAGCTTTGTCGGAGCGCGAGAAGGTCTCACCACGTTCGCAACGTCGTTCGGATTTACGCTGCTGAATCTCACTTTCCTGCCACACCACATGTTCCTCTCACTCGATGCGATCACCCGGTCACTGAGCCGCAGATGGCTATCGGGCAAACACCTGCTCGAATGGGAAACCGCGGCACAGGTTGAATTCGGCCGCTCAAGAAACTCCCTCGACGTTTATCTGCAGCTCTCGCCTGTCCTCGCCATTGTGATTGCGCTTCTCCTCGCGGTGACCAACATCCATTCGCTGTTCGCGGCGGCTCCAATCCTGTTGCTTTGGGCATTCGCTCCTCTCGTGGCGATCTGGCTCGATTCGCCTCCACGCCCGGAAGAGGGGCCACTCACCCAGGCAGACAGGCTCTTCCTGCTCCAGCAGGCGCTCCACGTATGGCGATACTTCCACGAGTTCGGCAACGAAGAAAATCACTGGCTCATTCCCGACAATGTGGAAGAAAAGGACATGCTTCAAGTGCTCAAGCTGTCCCCCACAAATCTCGGCATGCTCTTCAACGCCCGCCAGGCCGCGTATGAGTTCGGCTTCCTCACTCTTCCAGAGTTCGCCAGGGCAACGCTCGGCACCCTGAACACCTACGATCGTCTCGAGAAGCAGCGCGGTCATATCTACAACTGGTACGACATAGAAACCCTGAAACCGATACCCCCCTTCACCATCTCCACGGTGGACAGCGGCAACCTGACAGCATCGCTCTACACCCTGCACAGCGGGGCGCTCGATCTGCTCAAGCGCCCGCTATTGGAAATCGATACGCTCACCGGTTTGGAGCAGACTCTGTCCGACCCCGCAAAGATGACAGCGGACGCAAATGACGGCTCCGGCCCGCAAGGATCATATGCCGCAGCGATGCGGGCCCACGTGCGCTTCCTTATCCAGCAAACGGCCGCACCGGCTCTCTCCCCTCCTGTAGAGTCAGACCTGTCAAATGCAAGCAGAGAAATCTGGCTTGCCCACGAACTATCGAACCGCCGATCGGCCATGTCGATCTTTGTGCAAAACTACGCACCGTGGTTTCTTCCTCAATTTGAGGCCATCTTCGCGCTGCCGCAATTCAACCAAACCGAAGATCAGCGGATCCCTATCCTGCAGCAGGCCGCTGTCTATGCCACCGATTTGGATAGGAGAATTGCGGAGGTGCTTCCTTCGCTGCCGTCGGACTCCCCCCTCGCGGCCTCTGCTGCTTCCTTGCGTTCTCTGCTGCTTGAGGCCGCGGACCGCCTGAAGCAACTGGCAATCGACATCGCCACGATCGCCGCCGAGGCTGAGCGTCATGCCGAAGCCATGCACTACGACTTCCTCTTCGTCGAATCGCGTCAGCTCCTCTCCATCGGCTACGACGGAGCCGCACACGAATTGCATTCTGCCTGCTACGATCTCCTCGCCTCCGAGGCCCGCATCGCCTCCTTCATTGCCGTCGCCAAGGGAGACATCCCTCAACAATCATGGTTCCGGCTCGATCGCTCGCACGTCATGGTCAACGGCCATCCCGCGCTTCTCTCCTGGACAGGAACTATGTTCGAGTACATGATGCCTGCCCTGTGGATGCGAACCTTTCCCAACACCCTCATCTCGCGTACTCTCGAATCTGTTGTCATCATCCAGCGCGACCACGTACGGAACATTCCCTGGGGCATCTCAGAGTCAGGCTACGCAAAGAGGGACCCTCAGGGGAGGTACGGCTACCAGGCCTGGGGAATTCCAGCGCTGGCTCTGAAGTATGGAGCCGAAGACGGTCCAGTCATCTCGCCTTACTCAACCTTCCTCGCCCTTTCCGTGCTGCGCAAAGACGCAATCGCAAACCTTCGACGAATGGCCGCAATGAATTGGATCGGGCCATACGGCTACTACGAAGCGGCCGACTACACGCAGAGCAAGCAACCGGAACTAGTACTATCCTGGATGGCGCATCATCAGGGAATGTGCCTGCTGGCACTGACCAATTTACTTAAGAACAATATCGTTCAACATTGGTTTCACAGCACTCCTCGCGTCCGTGCCGCCGAGCTCCTCTTACACGAAAAACCGTTAAGCAAAGAGACATTGAAGGATCTGTCGAATCGATCCAAATTGCAACAAACGGAGTAAAACGATCGTCGTCACTTCCCCGCAGGCACGTCTTTGCCCGACACACCAGGCCATACCGCCAAACCCTCCGGCGACCAACTCTGAATGATCGCGCGCGCCAACTTCGCAAGGGTCAACTCGCCCTCCTGCTCCGCTCCCCACGAGTGGTCTTTGTTGTTGAACGTGAAGGCCGAAATAATCACCATCCCATTCTTCGTCGAAATCGCCGCAACATCGTTCCGCACCGCATCGAGCGATCCCGTCTTGTTCGCAATTGAGTCGCTCGTCCCTCCCGGCATCCCATCCAGATACCGCGGTATCGCGCTCCGGTAGAACTGTACATGCAGCATCTTCAGAGCCACCTCGCACAGCTTTGCATCGTCCCCTTGAGTCCGGCCACCCGGTTCCGCAAGCTCACACCGCACAATCTTCGTCATGACAATCGCCATCTCGCGCGCCGTAGTCTTGCCCAGGCCAAACTTCTTCTGATCGACCGGCATCACCACTCCCGCGGGTGCCGGCGTAAAAACCTTTTTGTAAAGATACGTGTCCTTCAATCCCAGCTTGGCAATCCGAGCATCGATATTCTCGAGCCCCAGATGATCGATCACCAAATTCGTCGCGCTATTGTCGCTCATCACCATCATCATCGTCAGCACATCTTTCAACGTCAGCGAAAGCGGCGCATCGAAAAACAAGAGCACCCCGGACCCCTGCACCTGGTCCGCCTTGGTCAACGTGATCTTGTCGTCAAAATGAGCTTTGCCGCTGCGTACCTGCTCCAGCGCCTCGTACAGAATCGCCAGCTTGATCACCGATGCCGTTTGGACCGGGGTATCCGGCGAGATCGCCACCGTCTCATGAGTCTTCAGATTCTCCGCAAACAGTGCAACATCCCCACGATGTGCCGTCGCGATCGCACGCATCTGCTCCCCGAGCGAACTCGATGTGCTCTGGGCCTCAACACCCGTCCCGCAGAAAGCAAAACACAATAAAAGAAGAGGTGTCCTCAAACGAACAAAGCGCATGGCCACGATTCTAAGCCACGGCGCTGCTGACCACCTAAGCCCTTTCCGCGGGCGATGCGTTTGAACGGAGCACCTCGCAGCCTGCCGTGTCCATCCAGAGAACAGACCCAGCAGGCTACCGATGGCTTAGAAGGTGATCTTTCCGGCGACCTGCAGAATGCGGTTGTCGCGCGCACTCGTCACCTGGCCGAACGTTGTTGCTGTCGTGCCTGTCGTGCCCACGGCCTGGAAATTTGTGTGGTTCGCGAGGTTGAATGCCTCCCCACGCAATTGGAAGGTAGTGCCTTCATGGATCTTGAAGTTTCGGAAGACACCCATGTCGAGACGGTTGTAGCCCGGCCCATTGATAGCGCCGCGCTTCTCATTCCCAACCTGGACCGCCGCCGCCGTCGGAGAGACGAACGCCGGGCGATAGAACCAGTTCAGGCGAGTATGAATCTTTTGGCCGTAGCCGTTGTTGGGATTCAGCACCTGGTTCGGACGCAACGAAGCAGGGTCGGGACTATTCATGATGCCCAGTCCCGCAGAGTCGTTGGCGACACCGCCGTTTGCCAGCCCAAGTACGCTGGTCTGAGTCGCGGTCGTCGTACAGGTATAGCAGATAGTTCCCCCGGCGGAACTCAACGTCACGGTAAGGGGCAATCCGCTGTTGATCGTGTACAGCCCAGTGAGCTCCCATCCACCGATAAGGTGCCCCGCGACACCCTTCTGGTCCCTGTACCAGGGCAGTTCATACACGCCGTCGAAGGTGAGAATATTCGTGCGGTCATACACCGCACGGCCATAATCGCCATTGATGTTGTAAACATTCTGTGGTGCCGTGCTGTAGTCGTTGATCGCGTTAGTCAGCGCACGGCTCCAGGTGTAGTTCGCGTCGATGTAGCTCTGACCGCTGAACTTCTTCGTCGTCTTCAACTGCAGGCCGTTATAGTTCGCCGTGAAAATCGTCGAAGTGATATTCACATTCAGGTAACCCGGATACGGACGAATCTGGTTCAACTGCTGTTCGCATGTCGTCGAAGTGAAGCCACCGGTGCAGACCGCGTACTGAGAGAGTCCCTTCGAAAGGAAGGAGCCTGGCTGCAGTGTGTTCCTGTCGACCACGCCCTGGAGATGGCGGCTCATAGACCCGAAGTAGCCCACATCCAGCATCCACGTCGACGTAACCGCCTGCTGAATGTCGAGCGAGTACTGCATCGTGTACGGCGTCTGGTAGTTCACTGAAAATCCCTGGACGCTGGGCAGCGCCGTGCTGATCGAAGCCGTCCCTCC
The DNA here is from genome assembly GCA_025462755.1 of Edaphobacter sp. Lineage (GTDB taxonomy): Bacteria > Acidobacteriota > Terriglobia > Terriglobales > Acidobacteriaceae > Edaphobacter. The sequence goes on along the minus strand of JAOAPF010000301.1, from coordinate 7,755 downwards.
CGCCGGATTATCAAGAGTAGTAATTGGAATCGTGGGAACGTTCACGTACGGCTGGTTGCTGAAGACGTTGTTCTCGTAGGGATGCACCTGCGACTGGTCATACGCCATACCGAAACCGCCGCGAAGTGCCGTCCTTCCATCGCCGAAGACGTCGTACGCGAAGCCGAGACGAGGTGCAAAGTTGCCCTTCTGCGCAGAGGCGACGGAGGCACCGTACGGCGAAGCATGGCCCAAATTGCCCGGCGTCCCAAGGATGACTCCGTTGATCCTGTCGCCACTGGGATTGGCCGAACCTCGATTCAGCCCGTTTGCGTTTGCGCACAACGTAACGTTCGGCAGGCAAAGCACGCCTGTCGAGGACACCGTCATCGCGTTCGCGGGATTGTATGCCGTCGGATCGAAGTTGCTCAACAGATTATTGCTGTCGGTCGGCTGCGCAAAATAGCTATACCGCACGCCAAAATTCAGTGTGAGCCGCGGCGTCGCCTTCCAGTCATCCTGAACATAGGCTTCGATTGAGTTCTGAACAACATTCACCGTCAGTGCGGCAGATCCCTGCGTGAAGCCATTGTTGACATTGCCCATCAGGAAGTTCGCAAAGGCAGCATCAGCAGCCGACGGAACCGCTCCGCCTGCGGCAGCAGCCTGTGTTGCTGAAGGTGTCGCCGCACCGCTATTGGTGAAGCCGAATTCCCCCTGCGGATATGGAGTGCCATTGCCAAGCGCATTCTCGTGCTTCGTGTAGTGGTTGTAAGTCATTCCAGCCTTGAACGTCTGACGTCCAAGTGTCTTCGTCACCGACCCAAAGACATTCTGGTTGTGATCGGTGTCATCGTATACGCCGGTATTTGTTATCGAAGTCAAACCTGAGGCGAACAAAACGGTGGGAATGATCCCCAACGCTGTCGAACTCGCGCTGCCCGCCGTCGAAAACGGCAGCGTCGGTTTGATGTCCGGTGAATTCGCCTGTGCCCCCAGTCCAGTCGGGCTGCTGAGCACACCGCCGTAGCTATAGGCGTAGCCAACATCGGCCACCAGCGAGGGCGAGAAAGCATAGGTCGCATGTCCGAGCTGCTGGGTGCCAGGAGACCGCGTGGTTGTCGACGGAACGCCCGGAAGCGCATTCCCGTTGAACAGGCCTCCAGCCTCCTGCGAAGGCAGGCTGTCGTGAAGGTAACGGTAGTAGAGGCTCAACTTTGCAAAGGTCTGGTCGATGCGGACTAGCTGCTGGTTGTTGTTGAAGACGTTCCGCTGGTTGTAAATATAACTGTGTGGATCGAGACCCGCCGCAACGTTTGCCGCTACGTTCGGCTGCGGAAGCTTGCTATAGATGTCCTGGATATATGCCTTCGCAGTCGGCGAAATGTTCGTCACCTTCGTGCCGTAACTATTGCACGTATAGCTTGCAGTCGCCTGGTTCTGCGTGAACGAGTTGCATACGGCCACCGGTCCGGGTACGTTCGTGGCGCCGAAGCCCTGCGTAAAGTCACCGTTCAGCTCAGCAGTCGTCGGAATCAAAGCAGTCGCCGTGGCATAGTTGATAACCCGCCGGATCTCCTGCGACCAAAAGAAAAACGTCTTATTCCTTCCGTCGTACACGTGAGGAATCCACACCGGGCCGCCAATGGTGTAACCGAAGTCGTTGTACCGGAGCAGAGGCCGCGGGGTAACCACGGACGAGATCTTGTTGAAGTACGCGTTCGCATTGAGAATGTTGTTGCGAAAAAACTCATACGCCGAGCCATGAAATGCATTGGTGCCCGAGCGTGTAATGACATTGATCTGGCCCGAAGCATTGCGGCCGAACTCCGCAAGATAATTGCCGCGCAGGGTCTTGAACTCCGCGATCGCATCCACCGAGGGATACGACAGCAGCGTCAGGTTCGCGCCCCGGTCCACGTTGTCGGCGCCATCGATCGTCCAGTTGTTCGACGTCGGACGCGATCCGTCGATCGAGAAGGCAACCTGGTTCGACGTGCCCGCCGGAAGGGAAGTGCCGATATAGAGCTGATCGCTCGCGCCGCCAAACGAGACACCCGGCTGCAGCAGTAGGAGCTGTTCATAGTTGCGATTATTCAATGCCAGCTCGCGAATCTGCGTGCCATTGATCAGGCCCTGGCTCATCCCATTTTCAAGATTAAGTTGTACCTGATCTGCCGTAACCGTGACGGTCTCGCCGGTATTGCCAACAGCCAATGTTCGATTCACGGTCAACGCGTCGTTGACGTGCAGCACCAGGTCGGTCACCACTTCGCTTTTGAAGCCGCTGGCGGTCACCTTCACGCTATAGGTGCCCAACGGCAGAGACGTCGCCGTATAAAAGCCCGCTGAGTTCGTGGTCACAGTGCGAACATCCTGCCCACGATCCGTATTCGTCACCGTAACGACAGCGCCCTTAACACTCGCGCCGCTGGAATCGTTGATCGTTCCGCTAATGCTTCCTGTGGTTTCCTGCGCGTTAGCCACAGTCGAAAGCAGTATCACCAAAACTGCCCACGCCAAAACAGCTCGAAGTCCCACTTTGCTCATTGTCTGCGTCTCCTGAAAAGTCCTGAATCGTCTTGCCGAACTCTGTCGGCTAAATGAAGGAATAACCTTTGCAATTCATCGGTGAAGGAAAACTCATTCGGCTAAACCCCGGTGCTGCAGCCGTTTACTCTGCCGATAGGGGATAGCTTACAACGTAAATTAACATCACCCTATACAGGTGTTGTCAATCGAATTGACGCGTCCCTCACTCCTTGTTGCATACAACACCTGGGACACCGGCCCCGACAACCTCCTCCCATACCCCCCTAATCGGACCTTCTGGCCCGAGAGTTTTTCGAGAAAGTGCTCTACCGGTAAGCTGCGATCGCGTCGCATCTTCTCTTCGCCCAATGAGGGGCCACGAGAATAAGCTTCGCAATCGACAACTCTCTGGAGAATCGCCTTTGAAAAGCTGCGGTACGTATCGACCTTGTATAGGCGATCATCGACTCTATCGGTTTTATAGAACGTCGATTCCTCATCGTCCCGCGTTTGAGCAGGCAAACGCCCGCGGTATAGGATGCATCTTCTAACAGAACGGGCCTTTAGCTTTTCAACAGACGGATATAAAGTGTGAACTTCGGGAATACCATGGACCTGAAGTTGCATCTGAAAATTGGGTGATATGAAACCTGTAGAAGGGCGCAAACGCGTCATTATCGAAAAAGTACAGCCGCAGGTCGATTGCGGTCGCTACCCCGCAAAGCGCGTCCTTGGTGACGCCGTCACAATCACCGCAGCAGTCTTCGGCGACGGTCACGACCACGTCTCCGGGCGATTGTTGTACCGACATTCCAGCGAGACCGACTGGCACTCTACCCCGCTGACCGCCCTGACCAACGACCTTTGGAAAGCCACCTTCACCGCGGACAAGCTCGGCGACTGGCTCTACACCATCGAGGGCTGGGTGGATCACTTCGACACCTGGTGCGCCGATTTGCGAAAGCGCCTCGCGGCTCAGCCCACTCCGGACAAACCCAACGCCTCCGCCGAATCGCAGGATATCCCTCTCGCCTTACGAACCGGTGCGCTCCTCCTGAGCCAGGCCGCCCATCGCGCCAAAGCTCCCGACAGTAAACTCCTCGCCGAAGCTGCGGCCGAACTAAACCGTCTGGCCGACGAGCAACGCACAACCTACGAATTCCCACTGAACGACAAAATCATCGCCCTGGTCGAGGAGCATCCCGATCTAACCTTCGCCACCCGCTACCTCCAGGAGCTGCATCTCTGGGTCGACCGCGAACGAGCCCGGTACTCCACCTGGTACGAGCTCTTCCCCCGATCCACCTCTCCCGACCCCACCCGTCACGGAACCTTCTCCGACGTCAAAGCACTCCTGCCCAGCATCGCCGCCATGGGCTTCGACGTACTCTACCTGCCGCCGATCCACCCCATCGGCAACGCCTTTCGCAAGGGTCGCAACAACAGTGTGACCTCCACGCCAGACGATCCCGGCAGCCCCTGGGCCATCGGCTCGAAAGAAGGCGGTCACAAATCCATCAACCCTCAGCTCGGCACCCTGCGCGACTTCGACGCACTCGTCGCAGCCACCCATGACCACGGCATGGAACTCGCTCTCGACATCGCCATTCAATGCTCCCCCGACCACCCCTGGGTCGCCGAACACCCCGACTGGTTCGTCATCCGCCCCGACGGCTCCATCCAGTACGCCGAGAACCCGCCAAAAAAATATCAGGACATCTACCCCCTAAACTTCGAATCACCCGACTGGCGTGGCCTCTGGGAGGCTCTGCGCGACGTCTTCACCTATTGGATTCGCCGCAACGTCCGCATCTTCCGCGTCGACAATCCGCATACCAAAGCCATTCCCTTCTGGGAGTGGTGCATCGCCGAAATCCACAAAAAATATCCCGACGTCATCCTCCTCGCCGAGGCCTTCACCCGCCCGCACGTCATGTACTCTCTCGCCAAGGCTGGCTTCACCCAGTCCTACACCTACTTCACCTGGCGCAACACCCGCGACGAGATCCAGGAGTACTTCGAAGAGATCACCAAACCGCCCATCTCCGATTTCTTCCGCCCCAATCTCTGGCCCAACACGCCGGACATCCTCCATGCAACTCTTCAGAACGGCGGTCGACCGGCCTTCATGCAGCGCCTCATCCTCGCAGCAACTCTCGGCGCAAACTACGGTATCTACGGCCCAGCATTCGAGCTATGCGAAAACGTCCCAGCCAAACCAGGCAGCGAAGAGTACCTCAACAGCGAAAAATACGAGATCCGCCGCTGGGACCGCTCCGCCAGCCACAGCCTCGCTCCTCTCATCACGCAGATCAACCAGATCCGCCGCAACAATCCGGCACTCCAGAGCGACGGCTCGCTCCACTTCCATCCCGCCGACAATCCCAACATCATCTGCTACAGCAAATCCAGCGGCCCCAACAAAATTCTCGTCGCCGTCAACCTCGACCCCACGCAGGAGCAGGCCGGCTGGATCGACCTCGATCTCAAACAACTCGCCATCCCTCACAACGAAAACTTCGAAATAGAAGACCTCCTCACCGGCGCCCACTACACGTGGCACGATCGCAGCAACTACGTCTCTCTCAAACCCGACCTCATGCCCGCGCACATCTTCCGTTTAGTCCGTCCGTCAACCGGCGAGACTACACTCAATGCAGCCGTGACCGAGCCAGAAGCAAAATAGCCGGAGGACAACGAGTGAAAAAAGCCGGCAGCGCCTCCGACCCACTCTGGTACAAAGACGCGATCATTTACGAGCTCCACGTCCGCGCCTTCATGGATTCAAACGCGGACGGCATCGGCGACTTCCCCGGCCTGCTCTCCAAACTCGACTACCTGCAAGACCTCGGCATCACCTGCCTCTGGATGCTTCCCTTCTTCCCCTCGCCCCTGCGCGACGACGGCTACGACATCGCCAACTATGTCGACGTCAATCCCAGCTACGGCACTCTGAATGATTTCAAGCAGGTCCTTGACGCCGCCCACCAACGCGGCATGCAGGTCATGATCGAGCTCGTCATCAACCACACCAGCGACCAGCACCCGTGGTTTCAGGCCGCGCGCCACGCCCCACCCGGCTCGCCCGAGCGCGATTACTACGTCTGGTCCCCGACCGATCAACTCTTCAAAGATGCCCGCATCATCTTCACCGACACCGAAAAATCCAACTGGACCTGGGACGAGACCGCCAAAGCCTACTACTGGCATCGCTTCTTCTCCCACCAGCCCGACCTCAACTTCGATAACCCCGCCGTCATCGAAGAAGTCCTCAAAGCCATGCGTTTCTGGCTCGACATGGGAGTCGACGCGCTACGCATGGACGCCATTCCCTACCTCGTCGAGCGCGACGGCACCAGCTGCGAGAACCTCCCCGAGACCCACGCCGCCATCAAGAAGATCCGCGCCGCCATCGACGCCGACTACGCAAATCGCCTCGTCCTCGCCGAAGCCAACCAGTGGCCAACCGACGTCCGCCCCTACTTCGGCGATGGCGACGAGTGCCACATGGCCTTCCACTTCCCCCTGATGCCGCGCATCTACATGGCGCTCCGCCAGGAAGACCGCCTCCCCATCACCGACATCATGGCGCAGACCCCCGCCATCCCCGACAACTGCCAGTGGGGACTCTTCCTCCGCAACCACGACGAGCTGACCCTCGAGATGGTCACCAACGACGAGCGCGATTACATGTACTTCGCCTACTCCGCCGACCCGCGCATGCGCATCAACGTCGGCATCCGTCGCCGCCTCGCACCGCTGGTCGACAACAACCGCCGCCGCATCGAGCTGCTCAACTCGCTCCTCCTCAGCTTCCCCGGCACCCCCATCCTCTACTACGGCGACGAGATCGGCATGGGCGACAACATCTACCTCGGCGATCGCAACGGCGTCCGCACTCCCATGCAGTGGAACTCCGACCGCAACGCCGGCTTCTCCACCGCCGTCCCCGCCAAGCTCTACTTTCCCGTCATCATGGACCCCATCTGGGGCTATCAATCCATCAACGTAGAAGCCCAGCAGTCCGATCAATCCTCCCTCCTGCACTGGACCCGCAACATGATCGCCCTGCGCAAGCTCTTCCGCGTCTTCGGCCGCGGCGCCCTCGAGTTCCTCAACCCCGACAACCGAAAAATACTCGCCTACACCCGCCGCTATGACCCCTATGCCTCCTCCGCGGAAGAGACCGCCGCCACGCCGCCCGGGGTCTCCTCGGCATCCGAGACCGTCCTCTGCGTCGCGAACCTCTCCCGCTTCTCGCAGCCCGTTTCGCTCGACCTCGCCCGCTTCGCCGGCATGATCCCCGTCGAGATGCTCGGCTACGTACCCTTTCCCCCCATCACCGCGCAGCCCTACCCCCTGACGCTCGCACCCTACTCGTTCCTCTGGCTAGAGCTCCAGCCCGCTCCCGAAATTCCCGAACCCGTCCGGGTGCCCGAAGAAGAGCCCATCGTCGACCTTCTCACCCATGGCATCGAAGGCCTGCTGACCAACTCCGGCTCCCAGCTCCTCCAGCAACTCCTCATCTCCTACCTGCCCCACCAGCGCTGGTTTGGAGCCAAATCACGAACCATCAAATCCGTCACCGTCCTCGACTCCGCCGAACTCCCCGGCCTCAACGCCGCCCTTGTCTACTTGCAGCTCACCCACGATGACGACAGCACCAGCGTCTATCAGCTTCCCCTCACCATCACGACCGGCGAGGCTGCGGACGTCATCCGCGCATCCGATCCCACCAGCATCCTCGCCACCATCACCACCGCCACCGGCCCCGCCATCCTGCACGACGCAGTCGCGCGCGAAGATGTCCGTCAGGCCATCCTTCAACTCATCGAAGCGAACGGGCATCTGCCCATCCGAGACGGCACCCTCGCCGGCCGCCGTAGCAGCGCCTTCGCGCCAACCCGCGATCCCGACCCATTGCCCTCGCGCACCGGTTCCGCGGAACAATCCAACACCTCCATCCTCTACGGCGCCAAGTTCATCCTCAAGCTCTTCCGCCGCCTGCAACCCGGCGAAAACCCCGACACCGAGATCGGCCGCTTTCTCACCGAAACCGCACACTTCCCGCGCATCCCGCCATTTCTTGGCGACATCACCCTTCGTCCGAAAGACGTCGAGCCCACCACCATCGCCATGCTGCAGGCACTGATCGAAAACGAAGGCGACGGCTGGCAATGGACCATGGACGAGCTCTCGCATTACTACGACAACGTCGCCACGCTTCCCCCGCCGCAAGACCTC
>JAOAPF010000300.1 GCA_025462755.1 Edaphobacter sp. | reverse complement strand
CTGTCGCTATCCCCTTCAGCTTTGAGAGCCACGGCAAGCTGTTTCCAGCGAGCCAATATGAAGTGGAGCTCAGCGATGACAGGCGTCATATGGTTATGAGCAGCGTGTATGAGCCTCTGAATAGAATTCCGTTGTTAGCGTACCCTGCTGGATTAGGTCCAAACGATCCGGAGTTGAGCGTTCGGTTTGAGAGCGGGGGAGGCATCCATGAATTGCGCTCCGTCCGTCTCGGTGCGTATACAGCATTGCTGTCCAAGCCGCGCGCCGACTCTCGATAGAGTGCGGACGTGCGTGCGCGCCGCTGGGGTGAAGATCCAAGAGGACGGATCATCGTTGTTATTCCGGGTCTGCGAGGTCCGGAATAGCTTCCGCGGCACGGTTCAAGCGTCGCGTTCCGTCTCACGGCTCGTATGCGTGTGGTATTCGAGCCTGAGATAAGACGCTTCATGTACCGTTCCCGCCTCTTGGACCGCATAGCCTCTAGCAGGCGGTCGAGCGCATTCAGATTCTCGCTTAGTGACGCGGGTGCGCAACGGATATTTGACGACGGTTCGCATACCGGTTTGGGCTCACAACCTGGTTACGGCGCGACCACCGCAGGTGCATGCGAGCGTAGGTCGCGGCGAAACGGAAAGCCGATCACAACACGTGCAATCTGCAAGTGTGAGACGGCATACAAGGCGCCGGTAAATGATCGTACAAAACGGTCAGAAGTATGATGGAGGCGGCGGAATGAATTGGAGTTGTCGTTCGTCATCGACAGGGTAGATATATCGAGCATGTTCGTGCATCGACCGCTCAGGTTCGCTGGCTTCTGCGATGGAGAGGAGACTGCCACGCTATTCATTACGCGTGATAGCGAGTGGATGGTGAACGGGTCTCTGTTCCATGGCCCCTCCTACCTGGTCGACGCTGCGAAACATCTTGCATTCAACTACAACGAGGATGCCGAAGCGGATAGCTACGACAGTCAACGCGGCGACTTCTGCGACGAGATGACCTCTGACATTACCAGGGTGCTCGGCGGACCGATGGCAGTGGCTGCACTGGAACTCGAGAAGGCCTTGAACTGGAATCTGAAGAATGCGCTCGAAATGCCGGGGTCACAGAGGTTCACTTCTCGAAGGGCGCCGCTGGCAAATGGCAGCATGAACTCTGCCGATCTACACCGGCATAGGGTTACCGCGTCAAGGCTGGGAGGAGAACACGGCAACTCGGGGTTTGACCGCGACGGCCGCATAAGCTACGTAGACCTTATGGGTTTTGGGATCGACGGCGAGGGTGTGTGCTCCGTAGTGCAGATTGACCGCATCGAGGACACGGTATGTGTCTTTATCCCCGTCGCCGACCACGGTCATAATGCCAGACTTGCCCGTTGTGTAGATGCGATTGAGAGTTGGGTCGAAGGCTACGGAATCTGGGTTCTTACCGATGGGCACTGACCCGATTACGCGATGCGCGTTGATGTCGAAGACAACCAACTGAGAGTTATGGTTGCAGCCGATGAACAGTCTTTGCTTTGCCTGGTCCAAAGCCATCCCCGTAGGCGCGTCACAACCCTCGAGCGGCCATTGACCAGTTATCTGGCGTGTGTGCAGGTCGATTGCGGCAACAGCATTGATGTCCTGCAGATTTTGATAGAGCAGATGCGCCTCGGGATCAAGAGCCTGAAACTCTGGCTTGGCGCCAAGTGGTATGGTAGCGACGACCCTTCTCCCTTTGGGATTGATAAGGGTCGCCACATGCGCATCGCCGCTTGCTACATAGAACAGATCACTGTCCGGATCGTAGAGAATGCCGTCTGCATCGTCAGCAACAGGAATCTTGTCGACGACGTGTAGATCGGCAGTATCGAAGACATCGACGGAGTTTGCTTCACTTCGTGAGACAAACGCCAATTCACCGGAGGGCAACAAAGCCACGCCATGAGCTGCGGGAGGGCCAGCCATAGTTGCCACGGTGGCGCCGGCCGGCGCTCCGTCCGATGGCAACGTGATTTTGTAGACGTCCCCGTTGCTTTCGCCGGTGACATAGACTTGGTTGTCATGGAGAGTGACATAGTCAAGCACACTGAGGAACTTCTGGCTGGGAAGCAGGATATAGCCGTCGAATCGGAGCGTGGTTGCGTGGGAGGGGGTTCCAGGCAACGTGATCCAAAGCGCTACGGTGATAATCACGACCAGGAGCACAAGTAGAACTCCCAGCAAGGTCCGGCGGATGATCTTCCATTTTGATGGACGGCTTTCGTTGTGCCTGCGATCTTCACTCATTGCCAAATGGCCTTTCTCTCTCAGGAGTACTCGTTGTCTCAACCGTGGTGGGTTATGGCGGCGTCACGGGTGTTCCGTGCACCGAGCTAAAAGACGATCTTGGCTCCAAGCTGTACCTGCCTAGATGTAGTCGCGGTTGTGTCTAGAAGCCCTGCTGTGCCTGGAGACTCCTGATTGAAGCTTCCCTGGCCGCCGAAGTTGACGTTGTTGGTGGGCGCCTGGAAGTTTGTATGGTTGAAGACGTTGAAGGCCTCTAACCGCAGTTGCAGATTTGCGGTCTCCGAAAGCCGGGTAAGCCGAGTGTTCTTGATGACTGAGAGATCCGCGTTCACAAGTCGGGGCCCAACCAGCGAGTTACGGCGTTCGTTGCCTTGTACATTGAGGCACAGCACCTGGCCATTGACTGGCGTTGTACCGCCTTGATTGCACAGAGGCGCTATGGCTGAGGTCACCGAGACTGTCGGGAAGACGAAGCAGTTGGTGTTGATGTAGCTTAAGCCGTTGGCTGAAAAAGCAGGGGGCACAAACGTAAACGATACCAACTATATCTTTTTGACCTTTGTCATGCGATATCTGCCGCCGGGAATGGTTGGTCTGATGCTGGCCCTGATTCTTGGGCCGACGATGTTATCTACTGCTTCGGACATGAATGCAGTGGCGACAGTCAGCATTATCGACTTATACAAACGGCACGCCCGGCCGGCGACCGGCGCAGGCCACTATCTGTGGGCTTCGCGTTTGGCAACGCTTGCCTGGGGATGTTACGCCGTGATCTCTGCACAATATGTGAAACGAACGGGTTCGTTGCTTGAAGCCGTAAACCTGCTGGGTTCATTTTTCTACGGCGGCATGCTGGGGGTTTTCGTTCTGGCTTTTTTCTTTCGAAAAGTGAGAGGGCGCGGAGCGTTTTGGGGCGTTCTATCGGGGGAAGCAGCGATCTTCGCCTGCCGGTATTTCACGAATATTGCCTATCTTTGGTACAACGTCATCGGCTGTATTGTGGTGGTCGCGACCTTTGAGCGACCGGAATGCCGTGAGAACCTGGAGCCGGTCTTCATTCAACCATCCCAACTCATGAATAGTCAGCAAGTTTGGTCGCCAGATGTGGGGGATATACCTTCTGCGTCCAAGTGACGGGGAAATGCAAACCCAACTTGGGAACTCATGCTGGTCAATAAGGAACAGGAATAGAGGTGTTGGCCTAAGTGTTTTATAGAAAGACGAAAAGTGACACACCGAATGTTTCGCAACACTTCTCCGTGGACATGTATGCAACTAACAATGAAACTCGCTATTGCCATCCTCACTCTTCCGAGCGTTGCCTATGCTGCGTCGGCCCCTCCTGCTCCCTCGCTTACCCCTTTGATTCGCATCAATGTTCCGACTGTGGCGCTGACTCATGTCACACTGTTCGACGGTTCGGAAGGAGCAGCGAAACATGATCAGACCGTGGTTATCGATCATGGAAAACTTGCGGCGGTGGGTCCAACGGCCTCTGTCGCAATCCCGCCGGGAGCCAGTGTGCTGGATGAGAGCGGAAAGACGCTCCTTCCAGGCTTGATTGGCATGCATGAGCACCTGTTCTACATATCAGCGGGTGGTGGTCCGGGACATCTCCTGTTGGGCACGGAACAGGCCGAATCGGCGCCACGCTTGTATCTGGCTGCAGGTATCACAACGGCACGCACCACAGGTGCTATTGAACCTGCAACAGATCTGGCGTTGAAAAGAGCGATCGAGCAGGGAACGCAGGCAGGCCCGGATCTAGACGTAACCGGGCCATACCTGGATGGCAGGCCAAACGCGATTTTGCAGAACCAGTCGTTAGCTGGTCCGGACGATGCACGGGAGACAGTGGACTACTGGAGCAAACGCGGTGCGACTTCGTTCAAAGCGTATACGTACATCACGCCTGCCGAGCTGAAGGCGGCGATTGATGAGGCGCACGCGCATGGGGCAAAGCTGACTGGCCATTTGTGCTCGGTTGGGTATACCGAGGCAATTCAGATGGGCATCGATAACCTCGAACACGGGCTGCCAGAGGATAAGGAGTTCGACTCGCGGAAAAAGCCAGGTGTCTGCCCGGCCGCTGATGCACAGGCAGGGCATTCCATCGTGGCGCTCGATGTTCACGGACCCGAGATACAGGGGCTGATTCACACGATGATCTCGCACCATGTCGCGCTCACCTCAACGTTGGCAGTCTATGAAAACTTCGAGCCGGAGGAGCCCTCGTTGGATGCTTTGCAGGGAACGAAGTCAGCTTTAAGCCCGACTTCGTGGAGCGAATTCCTAAAGCTGCGAGATTTAATCAAACAGCATCCTCGCTACCAGTCTCCGGAGACCATGGCACAGATTCTCAGGAAGGAGATGGAGTTCGAGCGTGAGTTCGTTCGTCAGGGTGGATTGCTTATGGCTGGCTGCGACCCGACCGGGATCGGTGGTGTGGTCGCGGGATATGGCGATCAGCGCGAAATGGAGCTGCTCGTGCAAGCCGGGTTTTCACCATCGGAGTCCGTGGCTATCTATTCCAGCCATGCGGCGAAGTATCTGGGCAGAGAGAACATGATTGGAACTGTGGTCCCTGGAATGCGGGCCGATCTCCTGCTTCTAGATGGCGATTTCGAACATGATGTTTCGATCATTCGGAAGCCGGAGATTGTCTTCAAGGAAGGCATCGGGTGGGACTCGGCAAAGCTGCAGGCGTCTGTAGCGGGTATCGCAGGACAGCGTTAGGACGGATTGCAGTAGTCATTGCGATGACTAAATGCTTCGGCAATGCCTTCCGGCGGCCTGGGTGCCAAACTGGTCGATAAACAATCTGGAGTGCACCCGGCCAATCCCGTTGCAGATAGGAGCCACCATGTCAATTAGATCCATCTTGGCTACGGTCCTTGCCGCGCTTGCATTCAGCGCCGAAGCATCGGCGAAGAACCAACACGCTGGCGCTAAGGACTACAACGTCTCGGATGCGGCTCTAGTGAAGACTTTGCCCGGTTTCAATAACAGTTTTGCAACAGTGAACGGCATACGCTTGCATTATGTCGCTGGCGGCAAGGGCGACCCGGTGCTTTTGCTTCCGGGCTGGCCCGAGACGTGGTGGAGCTATCACAAGGTCATGCCCGAGCTCGCGAAGAGGCACCGCGTTATCTCGATCGATCTGAGGGGCATGGGAAGTTCTGACAAGCCCGCTGACGGCTACGACAAGAAAACTATGGCGGGGGACATTTCCGAACTCGTCCGGCAGCTAGGCTACAAGAAGGTGGACGTGATCGGACACGATATCGGTTCGATGGTGGCTTTCAGCTTCGCTGCCAATCATGCCGACCAGGTGCGCAAGTTGGTGATGCTCGACGTCACTCATCCGTCCTCCGGGTACCTCTCATTGCCTCTCCTTCCTGCCTTAGGCACATTCGGAGACAAACTGGACGAGAACCATCCCTATCTCTGGTGGTTCGCCTTCCATCAGGTGAAAGGCCTGCCGGAACAACTGCTGGAAGGCCGTGCAGGCATCGAGCAGGAGTGGTTCTTTCGATACATGCTGAAGGACGAAGGCGCGATCGACGCGGGAGACCGCGCTGTTTACGCTGCCGCTTATTCCAGTCGTGACGCTATTCGCGCCGGAGACGCCTGGTACCAGGCATTCCCGCAGGATATAGTCGACGACGGCACATATGCGAAGCTGACAATGCCAGTTCTTGGCCTCGGCGGTCCCGGATATCTGCGTCTCAAATCGGCCCTCGATGCCAAGGCGCCCGGGTCACGAACGTTCAGGATTGAGGGCAGCGGTCATTTCATTGCCGAGGAGAAGCCGGCGACTCTGCTCGCCTATCTCCTCGACTTTCTCAACTAGTTGACCATTGGACGGTGGTGTTGCGTGGTGCGCGAGGCTCGGCTTCATCGCGAACGCGTTCGTTACATGAAGACCAGCCCTTGTTATAGAAACGATGAGTTCTTCGCCGACCACGGAGAAGTTGAGATGAGGGCCAATGTCAGCTATCTGAACTCACGAACAATCAGCGAGCAGGGGCGATTACATGCAGATTCTGCGGCTCGGAGCAAGGCCTGGACCTTCCAGAACAAATATGGAACAAGCGATCCATCCTCGGGTATTGTTTGGGCGGTTCTCGCGGTTCCGTTGCGAAGCAGATATTTGTGATCAGACCGTACACGGCATAGCTGTTTTGGATACTCCGACGTTCGCGTCGCCTGTTGTTATGAAAGAGACGGGCCAATAATCCATTGGCTCGCACAAATCATTAAGGGATCGAGAACTATGGCCACAATAGAAACCGCGAGTGTTGAGCAGAATCTGCTCGAGGGCTGAAAATCAACGTCCCCGCTCTCTATGCCGCTGGAGACCGCGATGTGGTGCTGGCTTTCCAAGGCATGGATAGTGCCATTGCCGCGCTGCCCCGAAACGTTCCTCTCCTTCAGCAAACCGTCCTATTTCCTGGATGTGGCCATTGGACGCAGCAAGAGCGCCCCAACGAGCTCAATGCCGCCCTCCTCGGATTCCTGAAGACGATCGCCTAGAAGCATCACGTTCGTAATCGCCTGGTTAACTTTGCAACCCCAATAGGAGAGAGTTCCCGGAATGCACAACGAATCTTCAGATGGTCGATCTTATATAGGTAAGCGAGCAATCGTGATCGGCGCCGGAGTAAGTGGTTTAGCCGCTGCGCGGGCTGTCGCCGATCACTTCGAAGAAGTGGTAGTGTTGGAGCGCGACGAGTTACCCTCGGGCGCCACGACCCGGCCGGGTGTACCGCAAGGTACCCAAGCACACGGGTTGCTCGGGGGAGCAGTGAAGGGGCTCCGTGAGCTGTTTCCAGGCTTCGATCAGGACCTCGTCGAGGCTGGAGCGGTGCTGGTAAATCCCGGTTTCGAACTTCTTCTGGAGTTTCCGGGTTTCGGTCCTTTTCCTCTGCGGAAGTGGAATTGGTTCATTTACTCGCTGACCCGGCCCCTCGTCGAGCTCACCATGCGGCGGCGCATGGAACAGCAACCGAACATTTCCCTGCGTGGGGGAAGCCGAGTCCTCGAGATCGTTGGTACGCCGGATGGCGTCCGTGTTACGGGAGTACGCTGCCAAACTGCCGAAGGTCCGGAGGCGATTCCCGCAGATCTAGTGATCGACGCCTCTAAACATGGATCGCTTACTTGGTCGTTCCTTAAGTCGACGGGACATCCCCTGCCGGACGAGACTACGATCGGCGTCGATATTCGTTATGCAACCGCCCTCTGTGAGCTCAGGCATGGCGCGCTCGGCGAGTTCAAAGCGAATGTGACCTTTCCCAAAGCTCCGGAGAGCATGAACGCCGGCTATCTGCTTCCTGTGGAGAATAATTGCTACCAACTGCTCCTGATCGGCCGGGCAGATGATATTCCGCCCACGGACGGTGCTGCTTTCCTGGAATACGCGCGAAAGCTTGATACACCTACGATCTATAACGCGATTAAGGGTGCGAGGCAACTGGGTGAGGTCGCGCGCTATGGATTTCCGGAGAGTAAGTGGAGACATTTCGGTCTGCTCGATCGCTTTCCCCGCGGACTGCTGCCGACCGGCGATGCAATTTGCTGTCTTAATCCCGTGTACGGACAGGGGATCACGACCGCGGTCCTGGAGGCGAACGCCATGCGTCGATTGCTGAACGTGAATGCCCGGAAGGCAGATCCGCTTGCTATGTTGGGTTCGCACTTCCTGACTGAAGTCGAGGCCCTGCTCGAGGATCCATGGGCCATGTCGGCCATTCCGGATTTCGTCTATCCCGAAACCCGCGGGAAGCGCCCTAAGGATTTGGACGATAGCCTCCAGTTTCAAAACGCTCTGATTCACCTGACGACACGCGATGCCGACTTGGTGGAGCTCCTCGCAGAGGTTCGGCACTTACTCAAACCGATGAGCGTGCTAAACGAACCCGACATTCTGCGTAGAGTGGAAGCGGAGATGACTGCGAAACAATGATTCAACTTTGGGGCGTCGAGAGCGGCGAGTAGGCGGGACGATTCGACCTGATCCGAGAGCGCGGACTCATGGGTGGTCTTCAAGATTACTAACCGGAAACGCCCCAGTGTTCACTGATTTCCAGTGGGGGACTTTCCACTTGGACGAAAAGTCGCCTACTCGGACACTGGCGCATAGTTGTCTGTGCTCAAAGAGCCGGTAATGGAGTATGGGCGAAAGTCACACCCTGTCTGCAGCGCTCCGCTCGCCGTGTAGGGTATAGGGCAGAGGTCGAGGGTTTGTTAGGGGTTCGATAAAGCGTGTCGCAGGGTTCCCAAGGCTCCGAAATTAGCCATCCGTGACCTCTGGTTTCACTCAGTTACCCGCGAACGTGGATCTGTCACGGCAGCGATCCTGAGTTCGAAGCGGCTCCACTTGCTGGGGAAAGGAACACTATCCTCGACACCGAATTCATTGTGTGGGTCGAGCCTTTGCCAAACTAGCATGAAGACGGAAAACCCATGGACTCTACCCTCGTCTTCTCCAGTCACTGCATTGCACAAGCTTCCCTGACCCGCTCTTCAGAGTTCAAAACGTATGCGGAAACGGCGTCAATATCTGACACATTCAATGTTCTGGTAAATGCCAGCTTTCTCACCACCGACGAGAAGCTCGCTTATGAGAGGGCGTATGGCTTTCTCTGCGGCGGTTCGCATCGCGGCCGTTCCGAAGAAGAGGACGCGCATTTGGCTAAAATTCTCTGTCTGACGTTGGGGCAGGCAGTGCTTCTAAGTTCAAGCGATGGACAGATAACAGTTGCAAAGGCTTCTGAAGGGGTACAACGGCCATTGAGCCTGCCTGACCGTCCGGCACACATTACGTTTTGCTCTCTGCCGGGAACTGCTTGACCACATTCTCAAATTTTGAAGACAGAGAAGCCGGGTAATCCATGTTGAAGTCTCGCAAAATGCGGAGCAAGTTCAAATGGACAGTGAGCATCGAAGTTTTGAGCGCGCCCTTTCCGTGTGTCGAGTGGCCTCTACGGGGATGGACCGCAAACACGTCGCCGTTGATCGTGATGTGTTCCTGCTCAAGTGCAGATATTGTTCCGTGAACATAAAAGGGCATCCACTTGTAGAGCACTTCGTAGTAGAAGTTTTCGTCCAAGGGCGAGCCGTCATTCCGCTTCTCAAAGCTGTCTGGCTCCGCAGCAAAAGCCTTCAGCCCATTTTTTCTCGCTACTCCATTTATGCGGGTCTCGGTAGACCCGTGCAAGGTCACGATACATGGCCGCCTTAAGCTTTTGCGGCTGCATTGATGGGTAGTATTTTTCGATCTGTCACGTAAATGCTAATGATCCGACTGCCGTCGTAAGGCGGATTGACGAAAAGAAAGGAGAAGCTTTCCGATTTGCCGATCGTGCCGAAGAGGTTACCGTGGACTTTCGCGATGCCACTGGCAGACGCGGCCGCCGCGCGGCCAGCGTCCAACTCCAGGCCATGCTTTTCGATCTCCGCGCCTTCAGTCAGTTGATGAAGCGCCGCGTCCGTGCGCGCGCGAGGTCAGCAGCGCTGGCGCCAGTGTCGAAGTCGAGCAGCCTGCGCAGCCGTGCACCCTCGGCGGGAGGCAGTGGATAGTAACCAAGCTTGATGCGCGAAACGTTCCGAGCCATCGGGCCTCCTCTTACAACGCGCGTGTTCAATTAGCGGCAAGCATAAGAAATGAGCCGTGCCCACGTCGGGCGGCCACAGCAACCAGCGGACGCGTACACAAGATATACCCCGGTTTGTGAAAATGGATTGATCTCAACCAGCGCTACACGATAAAAGGCGACAGCGGCTGCAGCGTTGCGCGCAACAAAAAATGGTGCGATGCCGCTTATTAGTGGCCGGGTCGTGCCGGGCCCTCCTT
>JAOAPF010000148.1 GCA_025462755.1 Edaphobacter sp. | reverse complement strand
CCTCCGCCTCTTAGCGGCGATGCGCTGCAGCGCCCGGGTGTGCCCGCGGGAAAGCTGTCGGAGAGGCTTATGCTGAAGAGCCAGATCTACGACGGGATGGTCAGCGAGTACTGGATCTATGTGCCGGCGCAGTACGATGCGAAGAAGCCTGCCGCGGTGATGGTCTTTCAGGACGGTTCAGGCTATCTTGATCGCAAGGGCAATCACCCCGCTCTGAACGTTCTCGATAATCTGATCGCTGAGGGCAAGATTCCCGTCATGATCGGCGTCTTCACCAATCCGGGAGATATCTCGGGCTCGCCGGGCTCGCCTACTTATAACTTCGTTGAGGCTTACGGCAAGAAGTGGTCGCGCACGCTGAAAGATTCCATGCGCTCGACCGAATACGACACGGTGTCGGACCGCTATGCGCGGTTCCTGCACGACGAGCTATTGGCCGTCGTGGCGAAGCAGTACAACCTGCGTACCGATGCCTATTCGCACGCCATCACCGGGATGAGTTCAGGCGGCATCTGTTCTTTCAATGCCGCCTGGCAGCGGCCGGAGGAGTTCAGCCGCGTGATCTCTTGGATCGGCTCGTTCACTTCCATCCAGTGGCACGAAGACCCGGCGATTCCCGATGGCGGCCAAGACTATCCGGATAAGATTCTGCGCGAAGAGCACCGCAATGTGCGGGTGTGGCTGCAGGATGGAAGCAACGATCAGGAGAATCCGAAGTACGGCTCGTGGCCGATGGCGAATATTCGCATGGCCAATGCGCTCAAGTTGAAGGGGTACGACTTCCGGTTCTCGTTTGGGGTGGGGCCGCATTCCGCCGGCGAGGGAGGCGCGGAGTTTGCCGACGAGATGATCTGGTTGTGGCGAGGGTACGATGCGGCTAAGAGCTCAGAGACGTTCGTGCAGGATCCTGCGGAGGCGGACAAGCCGCCGTTCCGGGTGGGGATTGTCAACCGCAAACCGTGAGCTAGAGGGATAAAAGAGAGAACGGCCAACAGCAAGACGCTGTATCGGCTGTGGAGAGACAGAGGTAGACAAGCAGATTTCCCCGCTCTGCTGCTCACAAAGGCGTGAGCAGCCTCGGTCGAAATGACGGTTTGTTCGAGGGAAAGTTCGAGGCAAAGAAAGATAGGCGACAGCTATCGAATTAGAACCAAGGGCGGTTGGCTAGCGGGCTTTGACGCGGACCTTGACGACCCGCTCGACCTGCGGCGTGACGATGGTGCTGGTGTCCTTCAGGGCTGCGATGGCCTTGTCGTAGCGGCCGGCCATGAAGTTTGCACGGATGCGCGCCATGTCTTCGAGCATCTTCATGCCGTCTTTCAGGTAGCTCATGCGGCTGCGTTCGTCGTGGCCCCAGGTAACGGGGACTTCGCGGATGACGTACTTCAGCTTGCGGGCGATGAAGAGAATCTCGGGATCGAAGCCCCAGCGCTCGATGGTCTGCAGGCGAAAGATGATCTGCGCGGCAGAGCGTTTGAAGGCCTTGAAGCCGCACTGCGTGTCTTTGTAGGGCAGGCCCATGATGGTGCGGGTGACCCAGTTGAAGCAGCGGCCAAAGAACTGGCGATAAAGTGGCTGATGAATGGTCTGGCGGGTGCGATCCATCCAGCGGGAACCTATGGCGACGTCGGCTCCTTCGGCGATGGCGTCGAGGAGGCGCTGCGCCTCTTCCATGGGGGCCGAGAGATCGGCGTCGGTGAACATGACGATGTCGCCCGCGGCCTGGAGGAGACCATTGCGCACGGAGTAGCCCTTGCCTTTGTTGCCGGGGTTCTGGACGAGATGCAGACGTGGATGCTTTACCATCCAGCGCTGCACGATAGCTGCGGTGTCATCCTTCGAGCCGTCATCGACGACGAGGACTTCGGCGTCCCAGCCCTGCTCGGCGACGCACGACAGCACGCGATCCAACGCATGTTCAATGCGGGCGCTTTCGTTGTACGCGGGAATAACGATACTTAGCTGCGGATGTGCCATTTCGCTTGACGGACCCCTTCTCTTCCTGGCTTCTAGGCTGCGTGAGATGCACGGGAAAAGGCGCCGTCGTTCATCTTACTGCAATATTTGACGTATGGCGGCCCCTTTTCGTCTCTTTTTTTCGCGTCTCCGGACGATAATTTCACCATAAATTCGCGGCTGAATTCCTGGTCCGCAGAGGCCGTCTTTTGAAGGAGACGAAGGCGCCGGTGGGAGGGCGAATTGTTCCCTGGGAAAGGGCGAATCGACGCTCCGGGTGCGGTCCCTGCTAAACTTCACACACGATGCCGGAAGACTACGCAACACCTCCACCGCCGCCTCCACCGCCCACGCCCACGCCAGTCAACAGGCCGTATGGCCAGATACCACCCTATGGTTCGTATTATTCCGGGGCTCCTTATTCCACGGCTCCATATTCCTCAGCTCCGGGCTATGGCGTGCCGATGCCTCGCCGCCGGTCGGCGTGGTTCTACATTGGGATTATTACGGGCTCGCTGGCGGCGGTGTGCCTGCTGATTACGTTGATGGTGTGGGGAACGATGCGGTCGATTGGCGGGGATGGCAAGGGTCTGGGGCTTGGCTCGGATACGATTGCGGTGATCGACATTACGGGCGTCATTCTTTCGCCGGAGACAGTGGACAGTCAGTTGCGGAAGTTTGGTGATGACTCTTCGGTGAAGGCGATTATTCTGCACATCAATTCGCCTGGCGGAGGCGCGGCGGCTTCGCAGGAGATTTACCACGAGGTGCTTCGGGTGCGGCAGGAGAAGCATAAGAAGATCATTGCGTCGATCGAGTCGGTGGGGGCTTCGGGCGCGTACTACATCGCCAGCGGGTGCGACAGGATCTATGCGAACGACGCGTCGGTGGTGGGATCGATCGGCGTGATCATGGAATGGACCAACTACGGCGACCTGATGCGGTGGGCCAAGCTAAAGAACGTGATCATCCACGCCGGCGAGCTGAAGGATGCGGGCGACCCGAGCCGCGATATGACTCCGAAGGAGCAGGCTTACTTTCAGTCGCTGGTGGATAACATGTACACGCAGTTCGTGCATGATGTGGCTACGGGGCGGCATAGTTCGGACGAAAAGATTAGACCGCTGGCTACGGGCCAGGTGTGGACGGGGCAGCAGTCGCTTCCGCTGGGGCTCATCGACAAGGTGGGGGGCTACCGCCTGGCTCTGCTGGAGACGGCCAGGGAGGTGGGGATCTCGGGGGAACCAAGTGTGGTTCGTCCGGCGAAGGCGAAGCGCGGGCTTCTGGCGCTGCTTGCCGATGACGGCGAAGACCTGTTTCCTAACCCGAGCCAACTGCTGAACCAGGCGCCGGGTTTCTATTTCATGTGGAAGTAAGACGCGGTCCTTCACCATTTACGGAGCAGTTAGACTGCCAAACCACTTCCAGACCGCACAAAGAGTCCCGAGATTATGGGGCCCTTTGCTGGTTTGCCAGTCCTTTGCCCGTTTTTCTGCATCTCAGTGTAGGGATGATGATTACTCCATCTTTTGATCGCTTTCGCTTACATATCCGCCGCCATCCCGTCTACAATCAACAAGAACAAGGATGTTGGACGCGGACGCAATAGCCCTCCCTCAGTACGAAAGGAACCCATACCATGACTAAAGCAGACCTCGTAGACCAAGTCACCGCCATTGGAGACCTCACCCGTCGGGACGGGGAGGTGATCGTAGACACCCTTTTCGATGCTGTCATCGGAGCTTTGAAGTCAGGGGACAAGATTGAGATTCGCGGTTTCGGGAGCTTCCGGACGCGGCAGCGCAACGCCCGAACCGGAAGGAATCCGAAGACCGGCGCGAAGGTGGATGTTCCGGCTAAGCGCGTGCCCTTCTTCAAGCCGTCGAAGGAGCTGCGCGATTCGGTGAACCCGAACGGCGCGGTGAAGTCCAGCCCGAAGAAGGCGGATACCGACAACGTCGATCCGCATCACCCGCCAGCGATGTAGCTGAGAAGACAAGCAAACGGAAGCGCAGGTGTCCAGGCATCTGCTCGTTCTTGTTTTTTGGTTTGCTTTACTTGCTGCCGGTTGCGGATTCCGTTTCTTAGCTAATCCGCCATCCCCTGCAGAACTACCTGTGACGCAGGTTCCTCCTCGAATGCTCCCTCCCATTTCGCTACGACGACGCTGGCCAGGCAGTTGCCAGCTACGTTGATCGCGGTGCGGCCCATGTCGGCCACCGCGTCGATGCCGAGGATGACAAAGATGGGTTCGGTGGGCAGGTGGAAGGTGGCGGCCGTGGCGAAGAGCAGGACCAGCGCGGAGCGGGGAACGCCGGCAAAGCCCTTGCTGGTTACCATGAGGGTGAACAACATCAGGACCTGTTCGCTGAGCGAGAGATGAATGCCGGCGGCCTGGGCGACGAAGATGCTGGCGACGGCGAGATAGAGGGTTGACCCTGTGGAGTTGAAGCTGTAGCCGGCGGGGATGACGAAGGCGACGATGCGGCGTGGCACTCCGAGCGCCTCCATCGCCTCCATGGCGCGGGGCAGCGCAGCTTCGCTCGACGAGGTGGCGAAGGCGATGGTTGCCGGTTCCGTGACCGCCGAGAGAAACCGGCGCAGAGGCACACGGAAGAGTAGCGCGGAGGGCAGCAACACAAGCAGGGCGAAGGCGATCAATGCGACATACAACGTAAGCAGCAGCTTGCCCAGGTTGAGAAGGATGCCGATGCCCATCTGCCCTACGGTGAAAGCCATCGCCGCGCCGACGCCGATGGGAGCGAAGTACATGACGACATTGGTGAATTTGAACATGACTTCGCTGAGGCTGGAGAAGAAGTTCAGCATGGGCGCGCGCTTTTCTCTGCTCAGAGAGGCCAGTGCGATGCCGAAGAAGATCGCGAAGACGGCAACCTGGAGGATCTGGCCTTCTGCCACGGACTTGGCGATGTTTTCCGGGAAGATGTGCAGGATAGAGTCCTGCCAGTGGGTGGCAGCAGTAGCGGGGACGCTTTCGCCGGAAGGCGGAGATGTGGACATCGAAAGCCCGACTCCGGCGTGGCTGAGATTGATGGCTACGAGGCCTAGGACAAGGGCGAGCGTGGTCGCGACCTCGAAGTAGATAAGGCTCTTGATGCCCATGCGTCCGACGCTCTTGAGATCGCCGTGGCCGGCGATGCCCGTGATCAGCGTGGCGAGGATGAGGGGAGCGACGATGGTCTTGATGAGTCGCAGAAAGATGTCGCTGAGAACACGCAGGTTAATAGCGACGGCGGGTGCATCGAAGCCCAGTTCGGCACCGGCGATCATCGCGACGAAGATCCACACTGTGAGAGAGCGGCGGCGCGACGCATCGATGGTGAGCAAAGCGATGGCGACCCAGCGCAGACCGAGTGCAATCGTGCGCGTGAATGGCTCATGCACCGTGCCCAACGCGATTCCCACAGCCATCAAAAGTGTTGCCAAAAGCAACATTATGCGTTCAAGATTCGTCTTAAGCATCAGGTGCGAAGGATATCAGTCTTCAAGGTAATCTACCCGCTCACGCAGTCGGTTCGAAGCACTGATAGCATCGTGAACATGGCTCGCCAATCGCGGTTTCGTCTGTTGTTGTGGGTTTTGATTACCTGTCCTCTGGTTGCTCAAACCAGCCCCGGGACCAACGTGGCCGCGCCTGGTTATGATGCTCTGGCTCAAGCCTCCGGCGCCATCTCCAGCCCACTTACACAGCCGACTCTGACCCCGGGCGCTCTTCTTCTGCTGGAGCTTGAAGGCCGCTTTGCGAAGTCCGTGGAGACCGGCGGGGGCAAGGCGTTCGGCTCCTGGTTTGCGGATGACGGCATCACGCTGAACAACGGCAAGCCGGCAGTGCTGGGACGTACCGCTATCGCCACACAGGCCCAATGGGATCCCAAGACCTACCAACTGACATGGACGCCGCAAGGGGCGCAGATGGGTCCGTCGAATGACATGGGTTTCACCTGGGGGCACTATGAGGGCCGCTCAAAAGACAAAAACGGCGGACCCGTCGTGATCACGGGACGCTACTTCACCGTATGGAGAAAGCTGCCCGATGGGACGTGGAAAGTAGCCCTCGACGCCAGTGCCAATGAACCACCGGCCACGGGGGAGTGCTGTGCTCTGCCAAAGCCGTAAACTGTTGCTGCCACAAAAGTAGGAGTGCGCAGGGATTTGCACATAACCTACGATTGAACAAGTTGAAATGAACGCTCTCCTGGTCAAAGACGAAGCTCTGCGCATCGAGGCCCTCAACCAATACGAGGTGCTCAACTCTGCGCCTGATGCCGTCCTTGACGACCTGACGCAACTGGCTGCGCAGATCTGCGACACCCCGGTTGCTGCAGTCTCTTTCATCGGCTCGGACCGGATCTGGATCCGGTCGCGTTTTGGCATGGAGTCGCTGGAACTTTCACTTGGCAGTCTACCGTGTGAGACCACTATCCTCGGAGATACTGTCTACGAGATTTCTGACGCGCGCAACAATCCCGACTATGCTCCGGATGGCATTCTGCTCGAAGGCCGTACGTATCGATTTTATGCCGGCGCTCCTTTGACCACGCCCGGCGGCATCAGCATCGGCGCTCTGCTTGTGCTTGATGGTCCCGCTCGTAGCCTGACCGCGGCGCAGTCTTCGGCGCTCAGCATTCTTAGCCGCCAGGTGATTAATCGGCTCGAACTCAACGGCCGCATTCACCAGATGGATCGCGCGGCCCGGTCGCGGCAGCGCGTCGAGTCTGCCCTTACGGTCGAACGAAACTTCGTCTCGGCGGTTCTCGACACTGTGGGCGCACTGGTCGCGGTGTTCGATCCTGCGGGGCGAATCGTTCGCTTCAACCGGGCGTGCGAGACCACCTCTGGGTATGACTTTGCCACGCTGGTGGGCCGCTATGCGTGGGACAAGCTGATCCCGCGGCAGGATATTCCCGAGGCCATCGACACCTTCGAGCGGCTTCGCTCCGGACACTTCCCTGCTGCGTTTGAAAACCAGTGGCTGAATCGCGATGGCAGCCTGCGCCGGATTGCGTGGTCGGCCACTGCGCTCACGGATTCGCAGGGACAGGTTGCTTTTATCATCGCCACAGGCATCGATGTTACCACGCAGCGCGCTGCTGAAGCCACGCTTCGCGAGAGTGAAGCGCGCTACCGCCAACTGGTTGAAGGCTCGCTCGGTATGGTCTGCACGCACGATCTCCGCGGGACGGTGTTGACCATCAACACCCATGGCGCCGATACGCTTGGGCATACGGTTGAGGAGATGGCCGGCCACAATCTTTCCGAGTTCCTCGTGCCCGACAAACAGGGCGCGCTACCTGCGTATCTCAAGAAAATCGGCGAGACCGGCGAGGCGCAGGGTTTGCTCCATCTCTCGCACGCAGATGGCGAGATACGCGTCGTTGCTTACCGGAACAAGCTCATCGTTGTTCCCGGGCGCGCGCCATACGTGCTTGGCTTTGGCGTTGATATCAGCGAGCAGGTTCGCGCGGAGGGCCGGCTGCGCACGCTTACCCGGCAGTCGGACTCCATTCTCGCATCGGTCGGCGACGGGATCTACGGCATCGATCTCGAGGGCCAGGTCACCTTCGTCAACGCCGCTGCTATGCAGATGCTGGGCTATAAGCAGGACGAGATGCTGGGCCGCGTGATGCATGAGCTGATCCACCACACGCGCGCTGACGGCACGCCGTATGACTCGGTCGACTCTCCGATTCGCAAAAGCCTGAACAACCTGGCGACGGTTCGCGTCTCCAACGAGATCTTCTGGCGCAAGGACGGCACCAGCTTCCCGGTCGAATATGTCGCCCGTCCGCAGATCGATTCGCAGTCACCGGAGTCCGATGGGGGCAAGCCGCTTGGCGCGGTGGTCGCCTTCACGGACACGACGGAACGCCGCGCACTCGATCGCATGAAGGACGAGTTTATCTCCACCGTGTCGCATGAGCTGCGCACGCCGCTGACCTCGCTGCGCGGGGCGCTCGGCCTGCTGGCCGGTGGGGCGCTTTCGAATCGGCCGGAGAAGACGCAGCAGATGCTCGAAATCGCGATCAGCAACTCTGATCGGCTGGTGCGTCTGGTCAACGATATTCTCGATCTCGAGCGCATCTCGAGCGGCAAGACGGAACTGCATTGGGCCATGTGCAGCGCAGAGGATTTGCTGCGCCGTGCTGTAGGCGTGCAGCAGGCCCGCGCGCCGCGACCAAACATCCGCATCTTCTTCGCGGCGAACGGCGTCAACGTGTGGGCCGATCCCGATCGCATTCTGCAGACGCTCAACAACCTGCTGTCGAACGCGATCAAGTTCTCCGACGCAGGCAGCGAGATTCACCTCACTGCGCACAATCTGGATGACGGCGAGGCGCAGATCGAGGTTCGCGACCAGGGCCGCGGCATTCCCGCTGATAAGCTCGAGCACATCTTCGATCGCTTCCAGCAGGGCGACGCGTCGGACTCTCGTGCCATGGGTGGTACAGGCTTGGGGCTCGCCATCTGTCGCAGCATCGTCAATCAGCATGGCGGACGCATCTGGGCCACGAGTATCGAGGGTCAGGGTACGACCTTCCACTTCACCTTGCCTACTAAACCCGCCAACAATCTGCTCTAGCGCTCTACTCTTCGCCTTCACGCAGCTTGGCGATCACGGAGAAGTCTTCGAGGGTCGTGGTGTCTCCCTTGACCTCGCCTGTGGTGGCGAGTTCGCGGAGGAGACGCCGCATGATTTTACCGCTTCGGGTTTTTGGGAGTGCCTGAGTGAAGGTCAGGTCATCGGGCCGGGCGAGAGCGCCGATCTCCTTGGCGACCCATTGGCGCAGCTCCTGACGCAGCTCTTCGCTGGGTTGGTGGCCACCCTCGAGGGTGACAAAGACCGCGATTGCCTGCCCCTTCATCTCATGCGGACGACCGACGGCGGCGGCTTCAGCGACCTTCGGGTGGGCGACGAGGGCGGACTCGACTTCCATTGTGCCTAGCCGGTGGCCGCTGACGTTGATGACGTCGTCGACCCGGCCCATCAGCCAGAAGTATCCATCGGTGTCGCGGCGGGCGCCGTCGCCGGTGAAGTAGCTGCCTGGCACTTCGCTCCAGTAGGCCTGCTCGTAACGGGCCTGATCGCCGTAGATTGTGCGTGCCATCGACGGCCAGGGCTTGCGGATGATCAGGAGTCCGCCCTGGCCATCGGGGACCGGCTTCCCTTCTCTTGTAACTACTTCAGGCACAATTCCGAAGAAGGGTTTGGTGGCTGAACCGGGCTTGGTCGCGATCGCGCCTGGGATTGGCGCGATGACGATGGCGCCTGTTTCGGTTTGCCAGTAGGTGTCGACGATCGGACAGCGCTCCTTGCCGATCATGCGGTGATACCACATCCACGACTCGGGATTGATCGGCTCGCCTACTGTACCTAGCAGACGCAGCGAGGCGAGTGAGTGCTTCAGTACCCAGGAGTCTCCCCACTTCGTGAAGGCTCGGATCGCGGTGGGAGCGGTGTAGAAGACCGTAACTTTATGGTCGTCGACGATCTTCCAGAAGCGGTCGTTCTCCGGCCAGTTTGGCGCTCCCTCGTAGATCATTACGGTCGCGCCGTTCTGTAAAGGGCCGTAGATGACGTAACTGTGCCCGGTGACCCAACCTATGTCGGCCGTGCACCAGTACACGTCCTCGTCCTTCAGGTCGAAGACGTACTTGCTGGTGAGGTAGGTCTGAACTGCGTATCCGCCGGTGGTATGGAGCAGGCCCTTTGGCTTGCCGGTGGTTCCGGAGGTGTAGAGCAGATAGAGGGGATCCTCTGCATCCATCCACTCCGGGGCGCATTGCGGCGCAGCTTTTTCCATCGCTTCGTGCCACCATACATCCCGGCCGGGCTGCATTGTCACGGGCGAACCGGAGCGCCGGAACACGACGACATTCTTTACCGTCGGGCACTTCACCAGCGCTTCGTCGACGATGTCCTTCAAGTGGACCTCGGTTCCACGGCGGAAGCTCGTGTCCTGCGTAATCACGGCGACGCAGCTGGAATCGTTCACGCGGTCTGAGATCGCGTGCGCGGCGAATCCGCCGAAGATAACCGAATGGACTGCACCGATGCGCGCGCAGGCCAGCAGCGCAATCGCGAGTTCGGGACACATGCCCATGTAGACAGCGACGCGATCGCCGCGTTTGACTCCGAGGCCTTTGAGAACGTTTGCGAAACGCTGCACCTGCTCATGCAGTTCGCCGTAGGTCAGCTTGCGCACCTCGCCCGGCTCGCCTTCCCACAGAAGCGCAGTCTTGTTTCGGCGCGCGCCAAGTGCATGGCGGTCGACGCAGTTGTGCGAGAGATTTAACTTTCCATTAACAAACCACCTGGTGTGCTGCGCTTCACCATCGATCACCTTCGTCCATGGAGCGAACCAGTCGAGTTCGGCGGCGGCCTCGGTCCAGAACTCCTCGGGCTGTTCGACACTGCGGCGGTACATCGCCTCATACTCAGCGAGGCTCTTGATATGGGCGTTCGCGGCAAACTCCGCCGGCGGAGGGAACACGCGGTTCTCCCGCAGACTCGAATCCAGATTCGTATTGCTTTCAACCGTTGCCACGCACAGACCTCCGTCTTTTTGACCCAGCAAAACGAAGGTACCCTATACAACTCGCTGGGGCAACATACGTGTCGGTGGGATGACACACCGGTGACGGTGGAGTGACACATTTCCGAAGAGAATCATGTATCTTGGCTGGCGCATCTTACAGACATGGGTTTGTACGCGCCAAGCGCTTCGCATTCCGTCAGGTTTAACAATCTCCCGAGGTTCTAACTTATGGCCCTGGCTTTTCTCGATCGTGACCGTTCCATTGCCCCTGCAGGATACAGCCGCTGGCTGGTTCCACCCGCCGCCCTCGCCATCCATCTGTCGATCGGCCAAGTCTACGCCTTCTCGGTATTCAAGAACCCGTTGCTGGCCCTCCATGGCGCAGACGGCTCGACGTGGAACCTGAAAGAAGTCGGTTACATCTTCTCGATCGCAATCGCTTTTCTCGGTATCTCTGCTGCGCTCTTCGGCGCGTGGCTGGAAAAAGCCGGCCCTCGCCGCGCGATGTTTTATGCGGCCGTCTGTTTTGGCCTAGGGTTCATCATCGCCTCCTTAGGGGTCAGCAGCCACCAGCTCTGGCTTATCTATCTTGGCTACGGCGTCATCGGAGGCATCGGCCTAGGTCTCGGATACATCTCGCCGGTCTCGACGCTTATAAAGTGGTTTCCCGACCGGCCAGGCCTCACTACCGGGCTCGCCATTATGGGCTTTGGGGGCGGCGCCATGATCGGCGGTCCGCTTGCCAGCAACCTAATGGCCCACTTCAAGGCTGCCGGCCAGCCCCCGATTCCCTACACCATGATCACCATGGGAATCCTCTACTTTATCTTCATGATGTTCGGCGTCTTCACCATCCGTGTCCCGCCGGGCGGCTGGAAGCCCGGAGGCTGGGTGCCCTCGACCAAGCACTCCGCGCTGATCTCCAGTCACAACGTGGCCGTCGGCGAGGCGTGGAAGACGCCGCAGTTCTGGCTTCTCTGGGTCATGCTCTTTGTTAACGTGACTGCCGGCATCGGTATTCTTGAGCAGGCGGCACCGATGATCCAGGATTTCTTCAAAGGCAGCGTCACCGCGGTGGCTGCGGTTGGTTTCGTCGGGCTGCTGAGCATCTTTAATATGGCCGGCCGCTTCTTCTGGGCCTCGACCTCGGACTTCATCGGACGCAAGGCGACCTATTTCATCTTCTTTACGCTCGGCTCCATCCTTTATTTCTTCCTGCCCTTCACCCGCGAGGACAAGCTGAACTCGGTGCCGCTCTTCGTCGGCATCGCCGCCTTGGTGATTTCCATGTACGGCGGCGGCTTCGCTACCATTCCCGCTTACCTAAAGGACCTCTTCGGCGGCTTCAACGTCTCGGCGATTCACGGTCGGCTGTTGACGGCGTGGTCGGCGGCGGGCATTATTGGACCGCTCATCGTGAATGGAATTCTCGATCATTACATCGCGAACAAGATGCCGAAGGAGGACGCGTATCCCCTCATCCTGCATATCATGTGCGGTCTGCTGGTTGTCGGCTTCGTGGCCAACCTGATGGTACGCCCGGTCGCGGATAGATTCTGGCTGAAGGATCAGAACGTCCTCATACCCGAAGGCGCCGCCCACTAATCACCCGGCGGAGTGCTCCGCCCCTGTTCTGCTCAAGGAGTCATTGCATGGCCCAATCCAGTTCCGTCAAAAAGTCCTCGCCGCTGCTCATCGCCGCGGCATGGATCATCGTCATCGTTCCCACCGCGTGGGGTTTGAAGTATACGGTGCAAAACGCTATGAAGCTCTTCACCTCAACACCTGCGGCAGCTGCGCCAGCAAAGTAACCGCAGGTGTTGATCGTAGCTTTTCCAGAACCATTTCTCGGTCAGTGATCAGTGAGACGACGTGCCGCCCTGCTTCATGATCCCCGCTAAGGCATGCATGCGGTACGCGTCCGCCGGCGCCTTGGCCGTGGCCGCATCCTTGTCGAGGCCTGCCGCCATGGAACGAAGTTGCGCAACATCCTTCGGCTTAGAGTTCGGTGCCTCGGCCTTGGCAATTGCCTCGTTCAGCGCTGCCAATCGTTTGGCATCGAGAGCATTGCTGCGAGTGAGCTGGTCGATGTAGGCCTTGGCCGTCACGAAATTTGCCGGCCAGACAAATTTCTCCTGGTTCTGCACATTGAGCTCCGCAACATGGATCTGACTAGCTGCGTCGATCTCATTTTGCGTGAGGTATTTGTTCGGTACAAGCTTGAACACATCCACGCCGCGCGCGATCTCGGAGCCATAGATGTAGCCGTTGTACCAGTAGGTGGACCACTGGCCGCCCATGGCATGCTTGATGCCATCGACTGGCCCGCGATCGAAGTAGCCGATCTCGATGGGATGAGTGATATCGGTGAAGTCGACGATCGAAACGCCACCCTGGTACCAGGACTGCACTTCTACGTCGCGACCGGGAATCGGGATGAGGGATCCGTTGTGGGCGACGCAGTTCTCCAGTTCAGTCTGCGGAGCGGGCATCTTGTAATAGGAGGCCAGTGTCAGCTTGCCGCCCTTCAGGTTGAAGATGGCATCCGCGCCCCAGTTCATTGGATCGCTTGCACGGCAACGTGGCTGTCCGCCACCGCCCCACTCGTCAGTGAAGAGCACCTTGGTTCCGTCGTTGCTGAAGTTGGCGGAGTGCCAGAAGGCATAGTTCGGATCAGTCACCGCGTCGATGCGCACAGGATGCACGGGATCGGAGATGTTCAGCAGAATTCCATTACCCGAACACGCACCCGCGGCTAAACCCAGGTCGGAACGGATGGTGATGTCGTGACAGCCCCTGGTCATCGATGTGGTCTGGGTGCCTTCGCCGTGGTTGCCGCCCTTCCATAGCCCGTTCATGTTTCCGGTCTGGGGATCGGTGAAGATGCGCGGGCTGGCGACGACCTTCGCCTGCTCGGGATGCGCCAGCGGCACCTTGATGACGACGATGGTGAACAATGCTGTGTCAGGATCTTTATCAGGATCAGCACCCGAGCAGCCGGACAGTTCTTCTATTGGACGTACGCCCGCGGACCCGGAGATGTAGACATAGATGTTGTCCTTGTCCTTGGGGTCGATTACGAGGGTGTGCGTGTGGGAGCCGCGGCAGGTCTGCACTTCGGCGAGTTGCCTGGGCTGCGAGATGTCGGTGATGTCGAAGATGCGGATGCCCTTGATCCGGTCCGGGCTGGGAGGTGGCGGCGGTGGCCGTCGTGGTCCGCCGGCCGCATCTGCGGCAGGATCTGCGGGCGGAGGCGGCGGCGCGGGAGTTGCGCCTGCGGGGGTTGGGAATCCCTGGGTGCCGCAGTCAAGCCGTCCGTTGGCTGCTTCTACCGACATGAACAGCAGATGGCCGTAGACGGAGACGTCGCCCTGGCCCCCGGGGCAGACCACGGAAGTGATCAACTTGATCTTCGCCGGGTTGGAGATGTCGTAGAAATTAATGCCGCTGTAGTTCCCCACAAATAGGGTGCTACCGTGGAAGGCCAGGTCGGAGTTGGTGCCGCCATAGTTGGCACGAGGACCACTCTGGGGACCACGTGGCGGCGGGGTGCCCGCGGGTGGAGGCGGAGGAGTGGGAGCCGCATCAAACGCGGCGATAGAGGCGAGATCCGGAGCGAAGCCGGCGGGTTTTGGCAAAGAAACCAGCCGCTCCAAACCAGATGACGCTTCACCGGCATCGTACAGGCCCGCCTTCAGTCCGACACGCGGATCCTCGGCGCCAGCACGGGGATTGGTGCTGACCGAGGCATCGTTTTGTCCGGAGCAAAGAGCGGGAACCAAGACGGACAGCGCAACTGCGATTGTCAGGGCACAGCGTGAAAACCGTGAGGTCACTTCAGCGATCATTGTTTCTCCTTTAGCATGTGCCGCATGATGTCAATCTCCGCCTGCTGGGTGTTATCTACGTCGCTCGCAAAATCAAACAACTGGGGATCCTGGCCCGCTCCTGGCGACGCGAAAAGGTCCTTCACCATCGTCAGGGCGCCGGTGTGATGTTGGATCATGCCGGTCAAAAAGAGGTGGTCGAAGGCCGGGCCGGTCGCTGCCGCCAATGCCTTCATCTGCGCCGGCGTCAACATGCCGGGCATCGTGGGCATGGGGCCCATGTCCATGTGATCCATGCTGGCATGGTCCATGCCGGCGTGGTCCATGCCGGACATATCCATTCCCGCCATGTCCATCGAGCCATGCTCGGAGAGCGGAAGTCCGCGATCGGTCAGCCACTGCTTCATGAATCGCATCTCATCGGTCTGCGAGATACTGATGCGTTTGCCTAAGGCCTGGACCTCTTTGTCCTGGCTTCGCGTACGCAACAGGTCCGTCATCTCGACAGCCTGGGAGTGGTGCATGATCATGCCCTGCATGAATTTGATGTCGGCCTCGGAGGGCTTTCGCGGCGCGGCACTCGCCGTCTCGGGCGTTAGAGTCTTGTTGCTGTGGCCGGGTGCACCCGGTTGCACGATGGACACGCCACCGGGTGCGGTGTTTGCCTGCTGGCACTGCGCCATAGCGGGAACCAGCGAAAGCACCGCGGCGCTAAACAACAAAAACCTGGACGACATGGTCGTTGCTTCCTCCAACGCGTCTCTATGGGAATCGGTGTAGTAGCAGTGACGAAACAACCGTGGTGTAAGACTCACACTCGGGCTTCTTAAAAAACTGATCAAGCTGTCAGCGTCTTACTCTGACTTCACGGCGGTTCCGCTAACTGCCAGCTTCGCTGCCTTCACTCTGTCGCAGACCTGCTGCACCGCACGAAGGGCGCTCAACGCAGCTCCCTCTTGCCAAGCGACGATATGACTGACGTGATCCCCGGCGAAGACAATTGGGCCATCTGGCTCGACTAGCGTTTCGTAGCCCGGGTTAATCTGTCTCGGCGAGGCGATCGGTGCCTGTCCCGGCAGCCGCGCCGAACCCGAACCGGACGACCTTTGCTGGCCCGGACCATAGCTGCGGATCCAGGAGCCTTCGTTGTATTGGATCTTGCCCCAGCTGACATACATCGGCTTTTCGAGCTCTTTGCCGTGGCCCGGATGCAGGCGCTCGATCGACTTGCGGCTTTCGGTTACTTTCTCCGGCATCGTCAATTTGCCGAACGGGGAGTTCGACTCGTCGGTGTATCCGCTTACGAGCACGCCGCGGTCGCTGAACAGACCCGCTGAAGGAAACCAGATCGGACTGCATCCGGTGGTTACAAACTCCAGGCCGCCGTAGATGTTGTAGTCCTGCTCCCAGAATCGCCGGCTCTCCCATGCAATTTTGTAGGCGCTCGCGTAGGTGCATTCGTCGATGACTTTTTTGTAGGGAGCGCTGAAGTCATTCGGCGTTGACCGAAGAAGGGTCAGGGGCATGGTACAGACGCAGTAATCCGCGTCGATCGTCTTCGCGGCGCCCTTCTGCCGATAGCTGACAGTGACTCCCTTGGACGTCTTACGAATCTCGGTCACTGGCGAGTCGTATTTCACGCTATCGCCGAGCGACTTTGCGAAAGCATACGGGATCCGGTCCATGCCACCGACTGGCTGGAACATGGTCGCCTGCATGTCGAACTGCTCATCGAAGAGCATGCCCTGCCAGAAACTCTCATCCAGCAACGTATGCATGTCGATCGGCTGGCTCAGCACGCCCGTTTCATCGCCTGCACCCGCTGTCTTCGCGTAGCCTGCGCGGTCGCAGCCGTTGTATTTGCCTGCCTCGTCAAGCGCTCCATAGATGCGCAGGAAGCTCAACATGCGGTCGCGATCTTCCTGTGAGAGGTCCTGATCGAGCGCTCCTTGATGAATACTCTTCGAAAGCAACTCGCTTACATGTCCGCGAGTGTCATTGACCACTTGACGCATGACAGCCGGCTTACCGCCGTTCACATTGTCATTCTGCAGGTAAGCGGACCGGCTCATGTTCACTTCGACCTGCAGTTCCACACCGAGTTTTCGGCAGTATCCCAAGATCGTCGGATGAATCGATGGAAGACGAGCAGGGCCGAAGTTCTGGTAGTGGCCCTTGTCCCATGTGCAGGACTGCGTTGTGCCATCCAGAAAACTGACCTTGTCTCCACCGCGCACCGTCCAGTTGCGACCACCGGGTCTGTCTCGCGCTTCGAGAACCGTACACTCGTACCCCAGCGCTCGGAGTTCGTAGGCCGCCACCAGCCCGGCTATGCCGCCTCCAAGCACGACTACTTTGGTTCCATTGCCCGAACCAGGCATTGCTTGTAGCGGCTCAGCCTTCGCCGGGCGCGCTTCGACCAAGCCCAACCCCTGCATGGTCAAAAAGGCGGCACTGTATCCACCGGCCTGTCCAACCCGCGTCAAGAAATCGCGTCTCGTAATTCCCATTTATCTAATCTCCACATCGAAAGCGTGTGATGAACGGCAACCGGAAGATACAGTGCTCTGGAGTCGAACAACATGTGGCGTGTCGAGCCAGTCTCCCAGGGATGACCTCCTGCCGATCTTCGGAGGAAGTCGTCATAACTCGGGAGCTGAGCCTGGTTCTCGACGCTATGGAGAACGGCAGATCGATCTTTCAGGCGTGCCCCGCGCCGCCACTGGCTTGGCGGCGCAGGAGGATCGCTACGATCTCAAGCAAACGTCATTGGCATTTTATCCTTTAGGAACTTTGCTTCCGTTAGAAGGAGATTTTCAAGGCGAGCTGGATGTTGAAGGGCTCGCCGTTGCCGATACCAGGTGCGTTGGCACCGTTTCGGGTGTTGGTGATGAGACCGAAGGTGCTGCTGGTCGGGTTTAGACCCGGGGCGGCGAAGTTGTTGAAGTTGAAGATATTGAAGATCTCCACACGGAACTCGCTCATGACCTTCTCGGTGATGGGCGTGTGCTTGAAGACGGAGAAGTCAACATACCGGAAGTTCGGGCCGGTGAAGGCGTTGCGGCGTTCGTTGCCGTAGACGCCCGTGACCGAGGCGGTGCAACTGGCTGGATTCGACGCCGCGCCCGGACCACCCGGGCAGGTGAAGGCGCCGTTGGCGTTGGATAGCCAGCGGTATTGACGTCCGCTGGCCGTGCTGCTGGAAAGCTGCGCTCCGCCAACGTAGGCGTTGGCGCCGTTGTAGTTGGGGCGGTTCTTCAACTCGCCGGTTCCGTCCACGTTGGTGCTGTACTGGGGGCTGATGGGCACGCCGCTCGAGTAGGTGTAGATGGCGTTGAGTTGGAAGCCCTTGGTGAGCCTGGGCATGAAGTGGCCAAGCTGGGGCACGGAGTAGTAGACGAAGCCGTTCAGAAGCTGGCGGTTATCGAAGGTGCTAGGGCCATAGTCCTGATGGAGGTTGTAGCTGTTCATCGGAGTGGTGTTGGAGGAGACATCATCGAGCGACTTGCCCCACGTGTAGTTGAGAGTGGTTTGGACGCCCTTCCAGGCCGCTTGCTTTACTGTGGCCTGAAGCGCGTGATAATTCGAGGCCGCTGCGAAGTTGAGCTGGTTGATGCCGAGAAGAGGCTTGCCCACGAAGATGGGGTTCTCGTTGGGGAAGGACGTCTGCAGGTAGGGGCGAGGGTTCGCGACAGAAGTTCCGCTGGCAACCGGCTGATTGATGTCATAGAGCACTTCGAGGTGCTGACCGAAGGTGCCTACATAACCGACGGTGAAGAGAGTGGACCTGGAGAGCTGCTGCTCGACGTTCAAACTGACGACGGTGGCGCGAGGCATTTTGAAGTTCTGGTTGACGCCGAAAGCTCCAACCTGCGGAGCATTCGAACCGGTGAAGGGATTGACACCTACCTGCCAGTTCACGTTGGACTGCACGAAGATGGCAGCGGCGTCGGGACCGGCAGGGTTGTTCTGAGCGTAATTCGCGCCACCGTTGGTGGTGGTTCCCGTGACCCAGCTGCTCATGGCCGGGAAGTCGTAGAAGATGCCGTACGAACCGCGGACGACCGTGGTGTTGTTGTCAAACGGCGAGTAGGCGAAGCCGACGCGAGGTGCTACGCCGCCGTAGTACTCGGGATAGTAGCCCTTCTGGAAACCAGGTGTGGGGCCGGGCACGAACTGGTAGATGTCGTCTGCTGCCGCATGAATTACACCCGGAATGGTGTAGCGGACGCCGTAGTTCAGGGTGAGCCTCGGGGTGACCTTGAAGTCATCCTGCGCCCACGCGTCAATGGTGTTGAGTGTCCACACGCGCTGCGCATTGCCCTGCAGGAGGCGGGCTCCGGAGGAATTTGAGGGAGCTCCGAGCAGGAAGTCCGAGATGGCCGAAAGATTGGTGCCCGATCCGCCCCAGGGGCCACGCGAACCATCGAAGGTGAAGGTGCCGCGAGCGGAAGAAAAGTAGAGCTGGTTGACGTTCGAGCGACGGAACTCGCCACCGAACTTCATCTGGTGACGACCGACCGTCCAGTGGAAGTTATCTGTCACGTGGCCGGTCACGTCGGTTCGTCCGGAAGGCTGCGTGGCACCGGTCTGGTCGAAGCCGGTGATGAGGATCGACGGTGCGCCGGCTGCGATGATTGGGCTGGTGATGCCGAGGTTGAGACCGGCGTTCGCCTGCGGATTGAAGTTCTGATTCGCGTCGTTAAAGGTCTGGAGGAAGTAGTTCGTCGCGAAGGTGACGACATTGAGCAGGCTGCTGTTGAAGATTGAGGTCTGGATGACCGAGAAATTGTGGATGTGCATCGGCGCAGTCTGGAAGTACTGCGCGTAGTTGGAGGCCGTGGGCGCCGTCTGCTTACCGGTGGTTCCCAGGTAGCGGATGGAGAGCTGTTCCTTGTCCGAGAAGTGATGATCGAGCTTGATGATGCCGTTGTAGCTGCTGTAGTTGGAAGTTCCCTGGGCGAAGTAGTTGTTGGTGGTCGCCGGGCCGGACTTGGAATCGCTGGGGTAGAGAAGGTTGTAAAGATTGAGGCTGAGCTGGTTGGGCTGCAGTTTGTACTTGGCCAAATTGGCGGTGCCCTGTGCGATCCAGGCATCATTGATGACGGTATCGGTCAGTGCGGTATTGACCTTGGCGATCTGGATCTCACCGGCGAGGAAGAGGAACGTGTGATCCTTCCAGATGGGGCCGCCGAGGGTGAAGCCGCCCTGATGATCTCGGATGAAAGGCTTGCGCGAACCTGCGGGGGCGACGGGCGAGATCGCGGCGAAAAACTCGTTGCGGTCAAAGTAGAAAACGTCGCCATGGATGTTATTGGTTCCGCTTTTGAGCACCATGTTGGAGTTGGCGCCGGCATTGCGGCCCTGGTCGGCTTCACCGCCGGACTGCATGGAGAACTGGTCGATCGCTTCGATGGGGATGAGGCCTCCAGCCACGGAGGCGATGCCGCCCTGGTTGGAGGCTACGATGCCGAGCCATGGATCGACATTGTCGGCTCCGTCTACCTGGAAGTTGATGCTTGCGGTGCGGGAGCCGTTGACGGAGTTGGTAATCGAGCTGGCGCCAGGGGTGAAGCGGACCATCTGAGTGAAGTTACGCCCGTTCATGGGCATCTCCTGCACGGACTTGGAGTCGATAACTGCGACGAGGGCGGCGCTTTCAGTGTCGGTCTGAACGCCGTTGGCAGTGACATCGATGACGGCGCTCTCGGCGCCGACGGAGAGCACGACAGGGAAGTTCACGGTTTTGGTGACGGCAACGTCGATGCCGGCGATCTTGCGGGTCTGGAATCCACTCGCTCCTACAGTAAGTTCGTACGTTCCGACGGGAAGCTCGGGGAAGTTGAAGTCACCCGAGGTGTTCGACTTGGCGCGCAGCGTGGATCCCGTTGCGGGATTGGTCAGTTGGATGTCAGCGTTGGCGATGACGGCGTTCTGTGCATCGACGACGGTTCCGGAGACAGTACCGCGGAAGGTCTGGGCGAAAGCGGGCGTACCGATGATCAAAACGAATAAGATGGAAAGATATTTCTTCCAGGCGCAAGACATCAACGTCTCCTAAGAATCGGTTGGAAAGGCGTTTTTTAAGACACAGAAATTCCTAGCCGGAAAATTCCGGGGTTGTGGAGGACGGATTTTCACTTCAAGTGAGAAGCTAGGCGGCCGTCGAAAAGGTGAAAATGGGTAATGTTTTTAGACATTACGTGGAATGGTGTGACAGGTCAACAAAAAAATTCGGTGAAATCGCGGAATCGCGCGACGAGATGTCCGGAAGCGGCAGTCCATTTGCTAATCCAAGGGAGCATGAAAGAAGCTGATGGTACAGATCGTTCCTCTGTGTCAGAGGTCCGTAAGGTTGGATATGCGAATTAAGTTTGTTTGCCTGGTCTTTCTCCTCGACCTGTCGATGCAACGTGCGCACGCGCAGGGTACTGTGCCAACCTTCGCGCACTCTGCTGGTCAGGGCTCCTACACCCTCACAGGCCGCGACCCGGCACAGGGAGGGACCACCACAATCCCGACTGTGATCGTACCCATCGCGCTCTCCTTCGAGGCGAAGAAGACAGCCGGCAAACCCTTCGTCATGGATGCGGCCGCTGATGTATCGCCTATCCTCCGCTCCCCGATCTTCTCAAGCTTCGCTTTCTCGGCCGGCAACACCACACAATATGCGGACGCCATGCTGCGCTCCACCTTTCCCAAGGCTGATGGATGGCACACTCTGCTTGGCAAACCGGAGGTGAAACCGGTGAAGATCATTATTCCGGTCGGCTACGGTTACATTCTCACCTCGAAGAGTAACGGCGGCTCGTTCGCGGTTCTTGACATCGAGTTTTTGCAGCGGGAGCTTTTCAAGCAGCTTCCCCGGCAGGATGGGAAGCTCGTCGTTGCCGTGACGCATAACACGACCTACTACACCGAAGGCGACGCTACGC
Organism: Edaphobacter sp.; assembly: GCA_025462755.1. Lineage (GTDB taxonomy): Bacteria > Acidobacteriota > Terriglobia > Terriglobales > Acidobacteriaceae > Edaphobacter. The sequence goes on along the minus strand of JAOAPF010000148.1, from coordinate 35,315 downwards.
TCTGCTGCTCGTGGGGAACGCACGGAATCGACTCCGCCACCGGAAATTCCTTCGTGCTAGGCTCGTATCTCCGCGGCGCACCGGCGGTGGTCGAAGACGGCGACGTGCAACCACTCACACAGCAACTCGCGGAGTTCATCAACGATCCCCTGCACGACCCTTTGTTTCACGGCCGCAACGTCCCGGTGGCGGGAAACACGTTCGGGGGTTGGCTGCGCCCTGGGTCGCGGCGTCCCAACGACCGGAGCAGTTGCGGCGGCACGCACGTTGCCACGGCCTACTTCCTCCTTGAACCGACGGATACGAACCCTAAGAATAATTTTCCCGCATCGAAGGCCTTCGTCGCTCGTGCAGGCGGAACAACGTACCACCTGCAGAACGTGGCGCTGCTCCCGTGGTACATCGGCGCCTCCGAAAATTTCGGCAACACGTATAGCTTCCCGGACGCGCAGGCGCTCACTGCGCCGGCCCAGTCCTGCGGGCTACCCGGTGTCGCCTCCGCACCACCCCAACCCACTGTAGCTACGGTCGCGCGCAGCGGATCGCCCAACGGACATAAGCTTATCGGTTACTGGACCGGCACATTCCCACTCCGCGAGGTTTCGCCCCAGTGGGACCTCATCCTTGTTGCCTTCGGTGAACCCGCGGGAAACGCGCCGCCCGGGACCATGCAGTTCCACCTTCGCGCGGGACTCGATCCCGAACAGTTCAAGGCCGACATCGCCTATTTGAAAAGCCAGGGCAAGAAGGTCATGATCTCCCTCGGCGGCGGCGGCCAGTATTTTACTCTTGTCGATCGGGCGAGTATCCCGACCTTCGTCTCGTCAGTGACACAAATCGTTACCGATTATGGCTTCGATGGCATCGATCTGGACTTCGAAACTCCCTCTCTCAACATCGATCCCGGAGACACCGATTTCAAAAATCCCACTACGCCCTCCATCGTGAACGTCGTCTCGGCGCTTCGCCAGATGCACGATCATTTCGGCCCCGGTTTCATGATCAGCCTGGTGCCTGAAGGTTCTCAGGGCCCGGCCGGCTACCCGAGCTACGGCGGCCAATTCGGCTCGTACCTGGCCATTACCTACGCCATCCGCGACATCCTCTCCTTCATCGACGTGCAGGACTACAACACGCCGCCGCTCCAGGGTCTCGATGGCGAGATCTACCAGTCAAGCTCAGTCGACTATCACGCCGCTATGACTGAACTACTGCTGCATGGCTTCAACGTTGGAGGAGATCCAAAGCAGTTCTTTCCACCTTTGCCAGCCAGTAAAGTTGCCGTCGGCTTCCTCAACGGATATACATTGCCAAACATCGTTACTCAGGCGATGGACTACATCATCACCGGCAAAGCTCCGGCTGAAACCTCATATAAGCTGCGTCAGCCTGCCGGCTACTCCGGCCTGCTCGGCGCGATGTTCTGGACCATCGACGCCGACCGCCGCGGCAACTACAACTACTCCAACGTAGTCGGCGCGCAACTTCACGGGTACGAGGCAAACAGGTAGCCTCGGTACAAGACAACGGATTGATGGGGATCAGGTGGAAATTTACGATGATGAGCTCAGGAGATTCGAAGCAGACGGTGCCGCATCGTTGCCCGTCACCAATGATGAAGGGACCGTCGAGCACGAGGGAGCCCGGATCTGGTACAGCACCTATGGGTCCGGTTCGCCCGTAATCCTGCTGCATGGCGGTCTTGGCCATGGTGGGAATTGGGGATATCAGGTTGCAGCGCTGGTGAGGAGCGGCTATCGAGCCGTTCTGATCGATAGCCGTGGCCATGGCCGCAGCACTCGCGACGCGCGACCGTTCTCGTATGAGTTGATGGGATCCGACGTTCTCGCGGTGATGGATGCATTGCGTCTTGAAAAAGCCGGGCTGGTGGGCTGGAGCGACGGTGCGTGCACCGCTTTGATCCTTGCCGCGAAAGCTCCCTCTCGCGTCGAGGGCGTCTTCTTCTTTGGCTGCAACATGGACCCGAGCGGCGTAAACCCGATTGAACCCAGTCCGACTCTAAACCGTTGCTTCGCTCGACACGCGAAGGACTATGCCCTGCTATCGGCCACGCCGGAGCACTTCAAAGACTTCGTCGAAGACGTCGGACTGATGCAGCGGACGCAACCCAACTACTCCGCGGACGATCTCGCCAGGATCAGCGTGCCTGTCGTGATCGTACAAAGCGAGCATGAGGAATTTATCAGACGCGAACACTCAGAATATCTGGCGCAAACCATTCCCGGCGCCGAGTTCCTGCTCCTCAAGGACGTGAGCCACTTCGCTCCCCTGCAAAGGCCTGAGCAATTCAACGCTGCAATGCTCACATTCGTCGGCAAAGTCTTACGCTGAGATCGCCGCAACGGCTTCCCGCCCCGTAGACAAACGTTTGTCCAAGATTTTGCCACTAAACAGAGATACCAGATACCGCGCACGATTTAAATTTTTCGCGGTTGTGTATCCATGTCCCGCGCAAAGTGGTCTAACCATCGTTTCTGTTCCACATCATGCAACATGAGTCAAAACAGCAGTTTCAGCTAAAACGAGTTAGTACGGGAAATCGCGTCGACTTCAAGACCGGGATGACGAGGTCCTACCAATTTTTTATCGGAGCGGAAAGGCTTCAGCTTTTCTCGCGGGAGGAACTTGACGACTGCTATCGCTTCGGAGCTAAATTGTTGCGCAGCTTTTTTACCTAAATTAGACAAGCGTTTGTCTTGTGAAGGAACCCGAAGTTTTGGACGACCGCCGGAAAAGTTACGGGCGGCGGGCCAAGTCGTGATGGAAACCAAACGGACGCAACAAGTAAGAAACAGCAACAACAACTTCTGGAGGCGAAACGATGAAATCTACATGGTCAACAAAGATCCTGGCGGCCCTGCTGTGGGCGGGATTGGCAGGAATGGCATTCGGGCAGAGCACCAATTCCGGTGACATACGTGGAGTCGTGACCGATACGACGGGGGCGGCGTTGCCGGGCGTGAACGTGACGGTCGAAAACACCAACACGGGTGTCTCCAAGGTCTACGTTACAAATAATGACGGCGTCTACGATACGTCTTCGATTGTGGCGGGAACTTACAAGATCACGTTCTCGAAGTCGGGGTTCTCGGAGCTCGTGCGCCCTTCGGTTACGTTGAACGTCGAGAACACCACAGTCAACGCGCAATTGACTGTTGGGTCCGTATCAGAGCAGGTGGTTGTCAATATGGACCTTCCTCTGCTGAAGACCGAGAACGGGGAGCAGACGTTCATGCTGGACGCCCAGACGCTGTCGCAACTTCCGCAGGTAGGACAGGATTGGTCGAGCATGAATATTTTGATAGCTGGATCCGCGGGCGCTCCCGGGGGCAATCAGGGCGCCCTGGGGACGGGCACTTCCAATGGCACGATGCTGGCAGTCAACGGCAATCTGCCATTCAGCACTGTGCTTGCGGACGGAGCGGAGACCACGCTGCCTGCCAGCGCAAACTCTGACATCTACACGCAGGAGACGATACAAGAAGTTCAGGTCGGCACCTCCGCCTTCTCCGCGCAGTATGGCGTCGGCGGTATTCTCTACAATCAGATCAGCAAGGGCGGCACCGACAGATTCCATGGTTCGGCATACGAGTATTTTCAAAATGATGCGTTAAATGCCTATAGCTATAACTTCGGTGGCAAGCCGCAGAAGCCATATCTCCGCTATCACAATTTCGGCGGTTCCATCGGCGGTCCCATCCTGAAGCGGAAGCTCTTCTTCTACTTCAACTTCGACAAGATTATCCAGCATGGAGGCACGCAGCCTGCGTTTTACTCGGTTCCCACTTCTGCCGTACTGGCCGGCGATTTTACCGGGTTTCCGACGATCTATGACCCGAATACCACGACCATCGTCGGTGGCGTGGTGCATCGGACATCGTTTGCCTCTGAATATAACAACGGGAATAAGATTCCCGCCAGCCGGTTCGATCCTGTTGCCGCGGCTACCCAAAAGTACTTTCCCGCGGCAAACGCTCCAGGACAGGTGGTCAATGGAATCGTCACCAACAACTACGTCTACACCTCGCCGTCTTCCAATCCCTTCACCAGATACTTCGGCCGGCTCGACTACCAGGTTACGGCCAACAACCGAATCACCATCACGGAGAGTGAGGGAGATAATCCCGGCCAATCATTTGGCGCTGGTATCTGCCCGATCGGTTGCCAGAGCAACGACGTGAGCAAAAACAGCGCTCAGATTTCAGATGTGTGGACAATCAGCCCGCGCATGACGAATGAAGCCAGATTCGGGTATACCAACCAGCTGAACTTTTTCGCGCCCTTGACGCTGGGCCAGGGATACCCGGCCAAGCTGGGATGGAAGTTTTCGATAGCCGATAACTTCCCGGACATCCAGATTAATGGTTACAACCAGGGTTGCAACGCCAGCACGGTTTTATGTTCTCAATCGAACGCGGTTTATAAGGAGCACGTTTACAATCCCTCCGATGTGGTTACCCTCATCGTAGGGAAGCACATCCTGCACTTCGGCGGTGAGTTCCTGATCTATCAGAACAACTCTACGGCCTGGGGCAATCTGAATGCGGGAACGATGGGCTACACGGGCATTTACACGGCATCGACCCAGGGTGACAGTTCAACCGGCGCAGCCTACGCAGACTTTCTGCTTGGACAAACGCAGAGCTGGAGTGCAAATGCGACGCCGGAATATGGCGGCCGCCTGAAGCTTCCACAGTTGTTTGTCCAGGACGACTACAAATTGCGGCCGAACTTGACCGTGAATCTTGGGCTGCGTTATCAGATTCAAACCGGTTGGAGTGAGGTCAAGGGCAACGAGGCCTCGTTCGATCCGACGGTGACGAACCCAGCCACCGGGACACTGGGCGCAATGTGGTACGGGTCAACCCAGGCAAATGGCCGTACACGGATTCAGAACGGTGTTTACAACACATTTCTGCCCCGGCTTGGATTCTCGTATTTGCTGGATCCCAACACTACGATACGGGGCGGATTCGGCATCTATGCGTATAACTGGAGCAATGACACCTATAACGGCACCTCTGTGGGGCCCATCATGGGCGCGGCGCTGGGATCGAAGGGTAGTGCGGCGGACACGACGAATGGGGCTGCTCCGCTGGTTATCCTTTCGGGAGCCGGCTCAAACCTCCCCTTGGTCGGCGCAACGACCAATCCGGCTGGATTCAACGGTACGAACGTCAACTATGCCGCATATCATCAGCCAGTAGGTGGTTCTTATCAATGGAACATCCAGCTTCAGCGCCAGGTGAACAACAATCTGGTGGCGTCTTTAGCCTATGTGGCAAGTCACGGGCACGACCTGCCTTTCGCTGTCGATATCAACCAGGTTCCCGTTGGCAAACTAGCCCAAAATGACCAGCAGTTCAGGCCATATCCGCAGTTTGGGTCGATTGCGGTGGCAGGAGCTGTGCCTAACGAGAACGCAATTTCAAACTTCCACTCGCTGCAAGCCCAAATCGAGCAGCGCCTGAGCCATGGGCTTCACTTCAGCTTCAATTACACGTGGTCCCACTTCCTGGATGATCTCGACTCAGCCGGTTGGGGAAGTCATTCCGGCAATACTAACTGGCAGAACGCCTATAACCCTGCCGCGAACTACGGGAACTCAAACTTCGACATCAGAAATGCGTTCAAAGGCTACGTTATTTATCAGTTGCCCTTTGGCCGGGGGAGGCAGTTCCTGAACAGCAACTCGCTGATCGATGCGGTTATCGGCGGCTGGCAGCTTTCAGATACTCTGGTTGTACAGAGTGGTCAGCCCTTTACGCCCGTAATGCAAACCGATACCTCCTACTCACAGGCGGGCAACAACTTCGCTCTTTATCCGAATGTCGTCGGGAATCCGCAGCTGTCGAACCGCGGGGTCAAACAATGGTTCAATGAGGCGGCCTTCGCGCCTCCAGCGCCGGGGACCTTCGGCAACGAGCATCGGAACCAACTCACTGGGCCTGGACTCGTCACAACGAATCTGTCCCTAAGCAAGACCTTTTCCATCTGGGAGGACGTTAAGTTGCAGGTCCGTGCGGATGCGAATAATGCATTCAATCATCCCAGCTTCGGATTGCCGGCCAATCAGCTTACGGCCGTGGGTGGCGCGATTGTTACCGGCTCTTCGACGATCAATAGTGTGACTGTTCCCAGCCGCACGATGCAGGTGAGCGCGCGGTTGAGCTTCTGATTTTCCTTCACCATCCACGGGGATAGCGGCTATAGCCGCTATCCCCGTGCTATTTAACCCGGCTATTTAGACATTGTTAGTTGCGTTCTAGTCTTTTGTCATTCCTGAGGCTCTTCTCCAGATAAAGCTTTTGGCAGGTACCTCGATCACCATCAGCGATGTTTCGCGGTTGCAGGCTCGCTCAAATCGTTCTCTGGCACCAAGCCTGAGGTGAAATAGTGCATCGCGAATGAAGGCTCATCAAAACAGAATCCGCGCGCTCATGTCGGCTATCAGACATTACGTGACCGCTTTATCGAGATAGCTTCTGTCGATCCTGCAATCAAGGTAAACTTCGCAAACTGCCGGTTTCGTCCTGCTTAGGCAACCTGAACCATCTTTATACATTCCGACCTATGTACACCGTCTTTGTACGCTTCGACGGAAGCACGTGACCTTACACATAAGGGAACTCTTCAGTGGTGGAAGCGATCGTACTTTGGAACGAACCTAACAACCTGTCGCATTGGAATTTCCAGTTGGATCCGAATTGGACTCGATTCAGCGAAATGGTGAAGCTTGCCTCGCGATCGATTCGGTTAGCCAATCCGAATCTGCCGATAGTTCTTGGCGGAGTTTCTTCCTGCGATTGCGACTTCCTACGGCTCATGGTGCGGCATGGCGTCATGGAAGCGGTAGATATCGTTGGAGTTCATGGTTTTCCGCTCGACTGGAATCATTGGCAGATCAATGAGTGGCCCGCGCGCGTTGAAGAGGCCGCGAAGGTCTCAGGCAAGCCGGTGTGGGTTCTCGAAATAGGCGCTTCGTCATTCGGCGCCGAAGAGGTGCAATGGTTCGGTCTGGAGCGCATGCTCGCGTTGCTAAAAGGAAAAACAGAACGCGTGCACTGGTACAGTTTGTTCGATCTTCCCCCATCCTGGCCTGCCGAGACTCGCCACAAGGAAGCGGAGGGTTCATCGTATTACCGCCACTATTATCTGGGTCTTCTGCGTCACGATGGAGCACCCAAGCTTTCTGCGGCATCTTTTCCATGCGACGGATCTACTGGTCTCTGTCAGTGGTTCCATTTCGAAGATCCACGCCTTTACGATGCCGTCCGCTGGATGAAGGATCATGGCGTTCGTTACCTGCGAACGGGCTTGAGTTGGGCAGATTCGTTCCGGCCAAATGCAACTGCCTGGTTCGATCGCATGATGGGGGCGCTTGATCCATTCGATGTTTCGCTGACCTTGTGCTTCACCCCTGCACATCTCGGTTTGGAAGAGCACCATACGAGCCCCCCGAAAGACAATAAGCAATTCGCCGACTTTGCCGCCTGGGCCGTAGAGCGCTATGCTCCTGCGTACCTCGCCCCTTCCGCCAATCTTCAACCAAAGGAAGAGTGCATATCATGAGCAAGCAAATCCTTATCACTGGAGGAGCCGGATTTGTAGGCTCCCACTTGGCCGACGGTCTTCTCAAGGCCGGGCATCAGGTTCGTATTCTCGACGACCTAACACCGCAGGTGCACCCTCTCGGCAGGCCAGATTATCTCTCGAAGGACATCGAACTGATCTCAGGAGACGTACGCGATCCCAATCGTCTCAAAGAAGCACTCGCCGGAGTAGATGTCGTCTATCATTTCGCCGCCACGGTTGGCGTCGGTCAGTCGATGTATGAGATTGCGCGCTATATGAGCGTGAATACGCAGGGAACGGCAGAGTTGCTTCAGGCGACTCTCGACTCCAAGAGACCTTTGGAAAAACTCATTGTCGCCTCTTCCATGTCGATTTATGGCGAGGGTCGTTACACCTGTTCTGCTTGCGGGCGACAAGCGGCTCCGCCAGTCCGATCCACCGACCAGTTAAAATCAGGACAATGGGATCTTTCCTGCGATGTGTGCCGCGGAGTTCTTCTTCCCTTGCCGACGCCCGAGACGAAGCCGTCCGAGATCAACTCTATCTACGCCCTTTCTAAGCGCGACCAGGAAGAACTCTGTCTGATCTATGGACGGACCTATGGGCTGCCGCTCACGGCCTTGCGCTTCTTCAACATCTACGGAACGCGCCAGGCTCTCTCGAATCCCTACACCGGGGTCGCAGCGATCTTTGCTTCACGCATCTTGAACAATCAGGCGCCCCTTGTCTTTGAAGACGGAGAACAAATGCGGGATTTCGTCAGTATTCACGACATCGTCCGTGCCAACATTCTCGCCATGGATCAGCCGGCGTCGAACGGTGAGGTCATCAACATCGGCGGTGGAAAGCCGATAACGATTCGTACAGTCGCGGAGATTCTTGCCCGTTCTCTCGGCAAAGATGTTGAACCAATGATCACTAACAAATACCGCGCCGGCGACATACGCCACTGCTTTGCCGATCTCTCGAAGGCTCATCGCTTGCTTGGATATGAGCCCCAGGTCGACTACGAGGAGGGGTTCAAAGAACTGGCCGAGTGGCTGGGAGAACAGCAAGCCGAGGACAAAGCAGAGACCATGCTACAGGAGCTAACTCTGTTCGGTCTTACCGCCTAGCCCACGTGGAAAAGCTGCGTTGTGCCTCGTGGCTCGCGCAAGGAAGGAAGAATTCTCTATGAATGGAAGTCCCCGTACCGCTTTGATCACCGGTGGAGCAGGTTTCATCGGCTCAAATCTTGCCGAGCGTCTGCTGAACCAGCCAGGCGTTCGGGTGCGCATCTTCGATAATCTGTCTCGTCGCGGCGTACGGCACAACCTCGACTGGCTGCAATCGCTTCCGGGAAGTAAGAGACTCTCCATCATTCAGGGAGATGTACGAGACGCCAAGGCGGTCCAGGATGTCGTCCGCAACGTTACAGAGATTTATCACCTTGCGGCTCAGGTGGCGGTAACCACTTCGCTCGATGACCCTGGCTCTGACTTCAACGTGAATGCACTCGGCACCCTTAACGTTTTGGAGGCCGCTCGGAACTCCGGCCGCAAACCATTTTTTCTGTATACATCTACCAACAAGGTTTATGGCTCGCTCGAAAACCTTCCTGTCGAGGTGGAAGGTTCCCGTTACCGGGTCTCCGGTCCGATGTTTCAAGGAGTAAATGAAAGTGAACGGCTCGATTTTCACTCGCCGTACGGCTGTTCCAAAGGAGCGGCCGATCAGTATGTGCACGACTATGCGCGAATCTTCGATCTTCCGACAGTCGTCTTCCGCATGTCCTGTATCGCCGGTCCTAGACAATTCGGCAATGAAGATCAGGGATGGGTGGCGCACTTCCTCTACTCCGTTCTGGCCGGTCGGCCGATTACGATTTACGGCAACGGCTGCCAGGTCCGCGATGTACTGCACGTCCACGATCTCATCGACGCGATGATGGCGGTGCGGGAGGCGGAAGACAACACTCGAGGGCAAATCTTTAATCTGGGTGGAGGCATGGAACGCGTGGTCTCTGTCATAGAGATGCTTCGTGAGATTGAACGGAGGACTGGCAGCCCGCTACATCTTGAGTACCGTGATACACGCCCAGGCGACCAGCCTCTGTACATCTCCGATACCTCAAAACTCCAACGCTACACCGATTGGCGCCCCTATCGATCGCTTGACCACATATTCGAGGACATTCACCGCTTCTGGGTTAAAAGCCGTGAGGCCATCGCTATTAACGCGATGACTCGTCGGCACACTCCGTCTGAATTGGTGGCCCAGGAGGTCGCATGAAATTCGCCCTGGTAAACCCCAAATGGAGCTTTGAGGGCTCGACATATTTCGGTTGCCCAGCGCCTCACTTTCCATTGGAGTTACTTTCGGCCCGGGAGATGTTGCGCAGGGAGAGTAATACCGTTCTTCTGGTCGATGCGTTTATGGAAAATCTCACGCCGCAACAGGTAACTGAGCGTCTCGATGCATTCAATGAAGATTTTCTGGTGATTCCAACTGCACCTTCGTATTTGTTTTGGCGCTGTCCTCAGCCGGAACTTCGTGTCCCAACCCACTGGATCGCAGCGCTTGGCCGATCGTCAAAGGTCGTTGTCATCGGACCGCACGGTTCCGTTACACCACAGATGGCGCTCCAGAAAACACGAGCCGACGTAGTCCTTCGGGGCGAAGCCGACCAGACCCTTCCGCAGCTTGCATCCGTGCCGTGGGAGATGATCGCTGGTTGCTGCTGGCGAGACGACAGCGGAACTGTCCGGATGGCACAAGGGCTCGGCGTCACCGAGATGCAATCCCTGAGCGCGCTCGACTACTCGGATTATCCGGTCGAATGCCATCGTCATCTTCATCACATCTTCCCTGGAAACGGGGCGGACCATCTCAAATTGGGTGCGGAGGTCGAGTTCGCGCGCGGCTGTCCTTACTCGTGTACTTTTTGCAATAAGACACTCTTCAGAAACACTTATCGGGAACGTAAGCTTTCAGTGGTGCTCGCTGAGGTCGATCAGCTCATATCGCGTGGGGTGGACTATATCTACTTCATTGACGAGATCTTTGGCGTAGGCAAGCAGGTTCGCAAACTTCTGGAAGAGATCGCGAAACGTCCGGTGTCGATCGGTTTTCAAACCCGCATCGATCTTTGGAACGAAGAATCGTTGCAATTACTTGGGCGCGCTCACTGTGTCTCGTTCGAGTGTGGCATCGAATCCATCACCGAAGAAGGACGCGAGGAACTGAACAAGAATTGCCGCCTGTCCACCGATCGCATCGGAGATTTGCTTATCTGTGCCCGCAAGTTCATCCCGTGGGTTCAAGCAAATCTGATTAAGACAGCGAAAGACGATCCTGGGATGGTAACCGCATGGCAGCAACGTCTTAAAGCGAACGGCGTATGGGTCAGCGAGCCCGTACCCATGTTCCCGTTTCCCGGCAGCCCGCAGTATGTCGAGACCTTCGGCGAACAGCCTGACGATATTGCATGGGAGAGGGCACACTCTTTTTATCTTCAGCTCTTCGCAGACAAAGGCTTCAGCGATATTCAGGAGCAGAATCCCCAGTCACTGGCGGAGCTCGAATGCGTATCCTGATAACCACAGATACTATCGGTGGTGTCTGGACCTTCACCCAGGAACTCACAACAGGGTTGCTTGAAGCAGGCTGTGAAATAGTGCTCGTCAGCTTTGGGCGTCTGCCCAACGGACAACAGCAGCAGTGGGCTGACGACGCGCGGCGGCGCTGGGGAAGCCACTTCCATTTCATCGCCCACGCCGTCTCTCTTGAGTGGATGCAGGCCAACGAGAGAGCATATACGCAACCCGCGCGATCCCTACTCCATTCGATCGAAGAGTTCAAAGTTGACGTGCTGCATTGCAATCAGTTCTGTTTTGGGGCGATGCCCATCGATCAGCCCAAGGTGATTACCGCCCACAGCGATGTCTTGAGTTGGGCCAGATCCTGCCGAGCCGATCAACTCGATGATACTGATTGGCTGCGCCGCTATCGCTCTCTCGTTAGAGCCGGGCTCGCAGCGGCGCAAGCAGTCGTTGCGCCGACCCGCTGGATGTTGGAAGCACTAGGCGAAGGCTTCGAACTCCCCGACGACCGTCGCGTTATACCGAATGGGCGCTCCCTTCCCGCCGCCCCTCGAAAATCTCGCAAACTCCAGGCCATCTCTGCAGGACGCCTTTGGGACGAGGCGAAGAACGTCGGATTTTTGGGTAGGGTCTCCTCTCCAATCACGTTGTTGGTTGTCGGCGATATTTCTTACGGCGGGGCAAGCGCTCCACCTGCTCTTGGAGCCGTGCGCATGCTCGGGCCACTCGCCGAAGGCGATCTTCTCACGATGTTTCGGGAAAGCGAGCTCTATATTTGCACGTCACGTTACGAGCCCTTCGGCCTTGCACCACTTGAAGCTGCGCTCTGCGGATGCGCCATCTTGGCAAACGACATTCCTTCTTTGCGCGAAGTATGGCAGGACGGAGCGCTGTATTTCAATGACGCGGCTTCACTTTCTGAACTACTTCGGAAGCTGCACGGCGACCGAAAACTGTTGGCGAAAGCGAAGGCGCGTTCGTCAGTTCAGGCTCAGACCTATAGCCGAGAGCAAATGACCTCCTCTTATTTCTCTTTGTTCCAACAGTTGCTGGCACGCAATCGAGAGGTCGCTAATGTCGCATAAACTCAGCATTGCCTACTTCGCCCATTCGGTGCGCTCGGATTGGAATAATGGCAATGCTCATTTCCTTCGCGGCTTGCTCCGAAGCCTGGGGGAACTCGGGCACGACGTAGTCATCTTCGAGCCTGTTCACAGCTGGTCGATAGAAAATCTGAGGAGCGAATCTACAGGCGCACACTCGTTGCAACGATTCTCAGACATATACCCCGATCTCTCGGTCCACCCGTATGATCCAAATGATGTCGGTGATCTTGAGTGTTGGCGCGAACCGCTACGCAAAGTAGATGTGGTCATCGTTCACGAGTGGAACGCACCAGCACTTGCACAAGCCCTGCTCCAGCTTCGCGATGAGATGCCATTCCGCGTTATATTTCACGACACGCACCATCGTGCCTCTTCTTCGCCGGATCAGATTCGCCTCTTCGGTATCGACCGTTTCGATGCTGTCCTCGCGTTCGGGGAATCGCTGGCGACAATATATCGGGAGCAATTTAATATCCAGCACGTCTGGACTTTGCACGAGGCTGCTGACACCACAGTCTTCAGGCCTCTTCCGCGGCTGCGCAAAGAAAATGATGTCGTTTGGATCGGCAATTGGGGAGACGATGAACGCTCCGCAGAGATCAAGCATTTTCTTCTCTGTCCCGCGCGGGAGTTGAACGATCGTCGATTCACCGTTTATGGCGTTCGCTATCCTCACGATGGTTTAATCGCTCTTCGCGAGGCCGGGGTGCACTACGGCGGTTATCTAACAAATCTCTGTGCCCCCGCGGCGTACGCCACCGCGCGTCTTACAGTCCACATTCCGCGCCAGCAATATGCCACCGCAATGAGGGGCATCCCAACGATCCGTGTCTTTGAAGCCCTCGCCTGCGGCATCCCGTTGATCTCCGCCCCTTGGCAAGACAGTGAGTGCCTGTTTCGTGAAGGTGATTTTCTTACAGTGCGTAATGCTGCGGAGATGCGCCGCGCGATGGCGTACCTGCTTAACGATCCTGAAGCTGCAAAAGCGCAAGCATTGCGCGGTTTGGAAACCGTTCTCACCCACCACACCTGCCGGCATCGTGCCCAACAACTCTCCACCATCCTAGAGGAGTCGCTCTCGTGAAGATATTTGCCTTTGGCGCCAGCATTCTTACCTCATACTGGAACGGCGCTGCAACCTATTATCGTGGCATCTACAAGTATCTGGCGCGCAGAGGACATCACGTTACGTTCGCTTCTCCGGACGCTTTCGGACGAGAACAACATCGCGACGAAGGCGACTTCTCCTATGTAAATGCTGTCGTTTATCAGCCCACGACAGACATCGACGTCATGCTTGACTTGGCGTGTGAGGCGGACGTGGTCGTCAAGCACAGCGGCCTCGGCGTGGATGACGATCTCCTCGAACGCCGTGTTCTGGAGTTACAGGCGCGGAGGGCTGTAATCTTCTGGGACGTCGATGCCCCGGCGACACTGGGCCGCATTCAGGCCGATAGGCATGATGCCTTCCATGCTGCCATTCCCCGCTACGATGCAATTCTTACTTACGGTGGCGGCCCGAAAGCCCGGCAAGGCTATCTTGACGCGGGAGCACGCGCCTATCACAGCATCTACAACGGACTCGATCCAGAGACGCACCATCCGGTACCGCCGGACTTATCGTTAGCCTGCGACGTCGCCTTCCTTGGCAATCGCCTTCCCGACCGCGAAGCTCGCGTAGAGGAGCTCTTCCTTCGCGCGGCGGAGCTTGCTTCGGAGAAGAAGTTTCTTCTTGGTGGGGAAGGTTGGGCTGACAAGCCCATGCCTCCCAATGTGCGTTGGATCGGTCACGTCTCGACGGAGGATCACAATCGGTTGAACTGCTCGGCGGGCATGGTGATGAATATTAACCGGAAATCGATGGCCGACTTTGGTTTCTCGCCACCAACACGGGTCTTCGAGGTGAGCGGCGCCGGAACCTGTATGCTCTGCGACGACTGGCCGGGAATCGACGATTGTTTCGCGCCCGACAAAGAGATCCTGGTGATCCGCGCCGCGGAAGATGTTGTGAAAGCTCTTCAGCAACACGACACGGAAGCACGGCGCAGGATCGGCAATGCATTTCATGCACGGGCGCTGCGCAATCACACCTATGAGCAGCGCGCCTTACAAGCAGAGCGTGCATTTCTCGATTGCCTAGCCGGCAAGAGACTTGCAGCTAGCTCAAAAGACAATGAAGCTTTGCAGGAGATCGCATGAAGATTGTCATCTTTGGCCTCACTATCACGTCGGCCTGGGGGAACGGGCATGCAACAACCTTCCGTTCGCTGGTGAAAGCTCTCGCCCGCAGAGGCCATCACGTCGAATTCATCGAAAAGAACGTCGAATGGTACAAAAATAATCGTGACTTGCCGAAGCCCGAATATTGCAAACTGCGGCTTTACAAGGATTGGAAGTCCAGCCGCCAGGGGCTTATACAGATGTGCAGCGATGCTGACGCTGTCATCATTGGTTCTTACTTTCCGGACGCAATCAATGCTACGAAAGCGATTGTAGAAGCCGGCTTCGGTCCCATTCTTTTCTATGATATAGACACGCCAATTACGCTAGCCGGACTTCGTGCAAATGGAAGTGTCGAGTACCTTGATGCCTCTTTAATTCCACACTACGCCGCGTATCTCAGCTTCACCGGAGGTCCTGCGCTAAAAGAACTGGAAGAATGTTTTGGCGCGCGACAGGCTATTCCATTTTACTGTTCCGTCGACCCCGATCTATACAAACGCTCATCGCTGCGGGAAGCCTTTCAGGTTGACCTTAGCTATCTTGGTACGTATGCCTCGGATCGTCAGCCAAAGCTCATGCGCTTGCTGAACGAGCCTGCCGCGTTGCTGCCGAACTACCGTTTCCTGGTTGCTGGAGCGATGTATCCGCAGGAAATAACTTGGCAGCCAAACGTGTCGCGCTTCACCCATGTGTCCCCTCCAGATCATCCAGCCTTCTACTCGTCGGCACGATTCACCTTGAATCTCACACGCGAGAACATGGTCACTGCCGGCTACTCTCCTTCGGTCCGGCTGTTTGAAGCATCGGCGTGTGGAGCTGCGATTCTGTCGGATGACTGGGAAGGTCTCGACGAATTTCTCTCTCCCGGCGAGCAAATTCTCCTTCCCCGCGAGGAGCACGACGTCACCGACATCCTGCTTCATCTCCCCGATGCCGAACGTCGCAAAATCGGTAACAGCGCGCGCGAACGCATATTTGCAGACCATACTTCGATGCATCGCGCCTGCCAGTTCGAAGACATCGTGTCCAGCATCGACAGTCATGCTACGCAGCGCGAAATAGTTCCTCAAACGATTCCAGGCAAAGATCCGGCTCTTCCGTCAGAAGCTGTTCCCGTGAATACACACCCGTAGCTACCGCGATCACCGGCAGGCCGTTTGCCCGCGCGGCAAGCACGTCGGCGGGAGTATCTCCCACAGCACAGATCCTTGCACTCAGTGGCATTGCAGCACGGATCTGCTCAACTGCGCTGCGGAAGACATCTACGCGGTATTCAAAATCATCGCTCCATCCGAATACGTTGAAGTAGTCGAGCAGTCCGGCATGTTGCAGCTTCATTCGCCCGATATCCTTTAAGTTTCCGGTCACAATACCCAGAGTGGCGTCTTGGCCCTCCAAGTGCGCGAGCACTTCGCGCACGCAAGGTAGCGCTGCAGCGCACAATTCGTCTTTGCGAGTCTCGACGAACCGGCACATCCTTGTCCGAATCTCGATCACTCTGGGTCGCCATTCGGCGTCCGCCACACCAGCAAGAGCCAGCGCATCGCGGAGAATTCCAACGTCAGTGTTTCCGTGTGCGGTAACTCCTTCGAGCGTGAGTGGATTGCCGGACAATGCCTTCAAAGCATCGCAAAATGCGAAGTAGTGTACGGCATCGGAGCAGTGAAGGAGTGTCCCATCGATGTCGAAAAGATAGGCATCGAAACCGTCCCAAGGGCGATCGAGAATTGTGTGGGCTGTCATCGTCTACGCCACTAGTCCATCACGGTTTGAGGCGCGTGACCAATTCCAAAGCGCATCTTTCACCGCGCAAATAACGCTCTTCCAGTCTCCGGCCTTCGGTTGGCGAAATAGTCGCAGCGACGGATACCAGGGGCTGTGGTCCACCTCATGCAGCCAACGCCAATCAGCTTCGTGCTGAAGTAGCACCCACGCGGGGACCCCCAACGCTCCCGCCAGATGTGCTGCCAGCGTGTCGACAGTGATAACAAGGTCGAGTTGCGAGATCTTCGCTGCCAACCCCTTGATGCTATCGCGGCAACCAGGATCTTCGCGGAGGGTCGTGCCTGCCGGAAAGGACTTGCCCCCGACTACATTAGGGCCGGCCTGCAGGCTCCAGAACTCACACCCATCAATCTCCAGCAGCGATCGCATCCCTACGAACGGAACAGATCGCTGTGGATTCCAGGCACCGGCCGTCCACGCCAGTCCAACCCGAAGAACATCGCGAGAAGGTGCTCGAACGGCTCGAGTCCGATCGCGGTCCAGCGGTATCTTCAGGTAGTTCGTAGCCAGCGGCAGATCGCTAAGCCGCGTGCGAAAGACAAACGGAAGTTCGTTGCTTTCAATCTGCACATCCCACACCGACGTCGAAGCCTGGGCCCTTTCACCCCAGGTGATCACCTCTTCCACGCCGTCAAAGCAAAAAGCCAATTCTTGGAATTGCGGAGACACTTCAACGATCAGCTCACAAGCTATCTCGCGCAAACGCGGAACATAACGCAGGAACTGCACCGCATCTCCAAAGCCATGCAGGCAACGCAGCATAACGCGTTTGTCACGGAGCGATTCGCCCTGCCAGAAACGATGCGGATCGGGAGCGCCTCGCCGGCGAATCCCGTCGCTCTCGGCCCACGCCAGTTCAAAATCGCCCAGGAGCATATACACCATCCAGCGTCCTGCGGCGCAGCGGTCGGCACCGGCGCCAAAACTTTCTGCGCGCCGGAATAGATCAAGCGCTTCGCTCAATCGACGCGCTGAGAGAAGTTCCTCGCCTCGGCGGAGGAGTCTCTCATCGTTATTTCCGCCGGTCGCGTTCATAGTTCCTCGCTTTGGCTGGGTAGACACAATGCGGTCCATCGGGCGGAGTTTGGATTTGCTGCCAGCGGCAAAGATACACTTCTTCCTCCGGGTGGGCTTCAATTCGAAATCCTGCTGAGCGGAGCATCGCCTCCACGCAGCCACGATTCGGAACCCACCAGTTTGTCTCGTCGTGAGAGTAGCGATGCTCAATGAAATGCAACTTGGGATAGGCAGGATCGTCAAAAGGGGCGGCGGCGTTGAAGTCGTAATCCGGTTTTACATCGATCAACTCCCGGCTTCCGCGCTGCATGCTTTGGAAGACCATCAGGTCCTTGGCCACGTGCTCGTGAATTAAATCCAGTGCAAGCAGAGGATGGCGGAGGTGGTAGAGAACTCCCATAAAGATCACCAGATCGAATTTTTCTTGTAACTCCGCAACATCCCAAACAGGCAAACACCGGAATTCAACATCCGCGCATTTGACCTCAGCAGCGAAGCGGGCCTGGCGAAGATAATGTTCGTCCGCGTCGATCCCGAGAACGCGAGCAGCTCCTCTGCGCTTCATCTCAAACGAGTAGAACCCCGCATTGCATCCGATATCGAGAACGGTCTTGCCCGTCAAGTCCAGTGGAATCGCATCGCGGAACGATTCGAACTTTGCCCGCGGATAGTCGCCGAGAAAGTGTTCCGGCGCCGTCTGTACGCCGCCCAGACAGATATTGTGGAACCACGGTCCGAGAGCGGCGATTTGCCTCTCAATACTTTTTTCACCTGATAGCGTTCCTGTTAAGACGCTGGCCATCTGAGCTTCCTTTCTTATCGCTTCTAAAGCGAGAATTGTCATCGTCGCTTGTCTGCTGAAGCAGCCGAATCGCAGCACGATAACCCTGCAACGTGCCGACATCGACATACTCCTCGCCCCCTGGCACCCCCATCGCCACTCCTCCCCGAGCAATCCACGCGTTTACCAGGGTGCCAAAGTACTCATCGTGGCGTTCCGGACTGAGCCACAGGCGATGCAGAGCGTGGAAAACCCTTCCCGGCATCTTGATCGCACCCCATATCCAGTTGGATGAGGCTCCGCGCTGTTTCACGGCAATCTGGAGGACACGGCCGTCTGCATCGGTCACGACGGCGTCGAAGAACTCCGGATGCTCAACAGGAAATAAGAGAAACGACAAAACATCAGAGGGAAGGAGTTGGAGACCATCAACTGGAGACCAGATGGTATCGGGCAGTCCGATCACCACCGGCTCAGTCTGCTGTATAAGCACAGCAGCCCGAAAGATCGCGTCGCACAGTCCGGCTGGACTCGGCTGCACAACGTAAGCGATATCCGCCCCCCACGCCGCTGCCCCGTAGTACTCGAGAATGTCGGATTTCTCCGGTGAGATGACGAAGCAGAGCTTATCGGCACCCCCGCGAATCATTCGTTCAACCAAATACTCACTGACAGCGCGGGGACGTTCCTCCTCGCCGCGTGTGCGACCGCCCACCGGTAACAGTTCCTTCGAAAATGCCAATGGCTGTATGCGGCTTCCTGCACCCGCCGCGGGAATAATGCCCCACATTTCGTCTTCTCCTGTCCTCGCTATGCAACGAGCGCCGGTTGCGGTGGACTCTTGTGAACAGCATCACAGATGACTTCGAACTCGAGCACTCTTCGCGCAGCCGTATGATTCTCGAGGCACTTCGTCCTCGCCGCTGCCGCAACATCGCGCAACTCTCGATCACTCAGGGACAACGCCGCGAGAACATCGTCTGTGCAGCAAACCGGCAGAATCTCCTTGCCCGGTTCAAAAAACGACTCAAGCCCTTCCCACCGATCACTCAGGATCGGTGCACCGCATGCAGCGGCTTCGAACAGACGGCCGGAGGGGCAGAATCCGTACTGTGCCATCGCATGTCGCGTGACATTCAATGTGGCTCGCCCTGAGCAGAAGAATGCCGGATGCAGCGACGGTGGCAGATGTCGAACAAAGAAAATGTTTGGTGTCCAAGGAAAATCATCGGGGTACTGCGCCCCTCCAATAGCAAAGCGCTTGTCCGGCCGCAAGCGCGCGGCCTGCACAAATAATTCGTTAAGCGCCGTCTGCCGGTCGGCCGCAAACGTCCCCAAATAGCAGAGCTCAGACCGAAACTCGTTCATAGCTGCCGCGGGGGCATGCGTCTCGGTATCCGCCCAGCCGTATAGCGGAGCCACCAGTCGAGCGCCTAGCTTCGATTGCAACTCCGTCAGCGCGCGTCCACCCGTATAGCTCAGAACCAGATCGAAGCTGCCCAAGCCTTCCGCAGGAACATAGGGGACCGATGCGCCTGAACGCAAAGAATCGAGCGTCACTGGCGTATCGAGATCGTAAAAGGTTTTGATCGGCACAGCCGAATCCAGCAAGATGCGAGATGCGGCAATCCCATCGGCGCAATAGCTCGTCGACAGCGCCACATCCGTATGCGCCAGCTCACGTTTGACATTCTCCACAACATCTTCAAAGGCAGCGTAAAGGCAAACTCGAACGCCCGCTGGAGGTATCCAGCCGTCGCGCGTGGAGGCGTAGTAGGGTACGTCTTTCTCGTAAAAGCTGAGTGTGTGTCCGCGGCAGACGAGTGCCTTCACTAGACCTCGCCATAAAGTGGCGTGTCCGTTTCCCCACGACGAAGAAATGCAGAGACCAAACACGACGAAATGCATTTCAACTCCTTCTTCCCATCATTCGCTGCCAATAGGGAAGAGAGTTGCTACGGGACTTCAACGATCGCAACCCCTCTGCTTCCGCCGAAGAGCATCTGGTCTTCAGCAAGATAAGAGAAAGCGGAGCGAGCATCAACGCGGCTCCAGCCACCAACCCGACCTCCGAGGCCAGGCTCTTGCTGGCGACTGTGTAGCTTCCCCCTCTGCTGGGAAAAGCTCCAATGGTCTGCGAGTACGAAAAGTACACCAGGAACAGGAGCGCAACGATCGCCGCACTCAGTGGCAGAGTGTAGTGCCGCCCCACCATTGCAGCCGGAATGAGAACGGTCAGCGCCGACTCTGGGCCATACGCGACCAACCGGAGCGCATCCGGTCCGAAGACCGACATACCCTTGGGCAAGTTGACGCGTTGTGCAGCCTTATTCCTTGAGCCAAGAGGTCTGCTAACTACTCGGTCAAACAGCGACATACCCTCTCTGATGCGAGATGCCAAAGGATCTATATTGATGATGCTTCCATTTTTTTCAACACCTACTGAAAGCGGAAGAGGAGGTTCAGAGGGCCGCTGACATTGCGCCTTATCCTTCAGAAATGGCGAAAGAAAGCACAAATTCTTTCATTGCACCATAAACGGCCTCGCGAGGAGCCACCATCTCGGCTTCAATCCGGGCCGTAAAAGAGATCCTACCCGCCCGGAGCCTTGTCATTTGGCGTACGACCAGCTTCGCCAGTTGAACTGTGCCCGCGCAGTTCAGTTCAATCATGTCCAGTTCGGCCATCCAGGTCCGTCTCAGTGAAGAGACCACCAACGATTGGATCGGGTATTTACAGCGGCGTCCTGCCACCGGTCGCACCGTATATTTCGCCCGATAGATAGCTCGCCTCACCAGAGGCCAGGAATACAAATATGTTCGCGAGTTCGATCGGTTGCGCGCTCGCCTAAAGATGGTGTTCTCGCCAAATGCCTTTACTTTCTCAACGGGCATGGTGGACGGAAAGAGCGGAGCCACACTGGACCGGGCTCCACGGCATTGACACGAACTCCTTGTTTACCGGCAAGCTTCGCTAGACTCTTCCTCATGTTCGTGATCGCCGCTCTGGTGGCCGCATAGGCAACCAGTTGCTCTCCAGGCTCAAATGCCTGAATCGACGTCGTGCTAATAATTAAAGCGCCCGCCTTCATCTTTGGAAGTGCTGCCTGGGTGAGGAAGAATGTTCCGAAGACGTTGGTCCGAAACGTATGCTCGGACTCTTCGGCGGGAATTTCCTCGATACTGTCGTGTGTCATTTGAAAGCCGGCATTATTGACACGATGTCGATGCCGCCGAATTCTTTTCATCGCAATCGCAACGAGAGATTTCGCATATTCCAGTGAGCCGATGTCTCCTGGGTGACGTATGCCTTTCGCCCGGTTTGATGAATCACGACGGAGACGTCAAGCGCATCGGCCTCTTCCTCGGGAAGGTAGGAGAGGACTATATCCGCGCCTTCTTTCGCGAAAGCAATCGCTGTCGCCCGGCCGATACCGCTATCAGCACCCGTTATGATCGCCGCCTGACCCAAAAGCCTGCCAGCTCCCACATATCTGTCTTCGCCGTGATCAGCAGGCGGATCTAGGCGTTTGACTGTCCCCGGATAACTCTGCTTCTGCTCTGGAAAGGGTGGTTTTGGTCCTTGCTCGCGTGGATCGGGGGTCGTGGGCATCGTCACCTCCATACGATTTCGGCAACGCTTGAGCAGATTTGAGATGCTCGAAAAGCGAGATGTGGGTATCAGCATTTCTAGTGGATGAGAGGCCGGGCAACACCTGTGTCGAACGTCCAACCTTTAGGCTTGCGACATTGGCCGTGTTGATCTGATCCAGCGCGCTGTAGCGCGTGTGGCGAAGATATTTGTCGCGCGCACCGATTGCCCGTCATCGAACTCCATTGTGCCGGAGTAAGGGCGTATCCCTCCACCAAGGGAACTCGGCAGCTGGAGGCGCACAGGCAAAGCGAGAAATCTGCAGACCGGCTTCTCGACTACTTACCTCCTTGTGGAGGCAAGGACGCATCTACACTCCCGGTACAAACCTCAGACGGTCCCCCGATGAACAAGATGTCCAACGATTTCTGCGGGATACGGCCTCGTAGCGCCCTTATGGACCAATTTGCTTCTTACCCAAATCAACCGGCATACCACAAAACAATGTGTTCGCGATCCGATAATGAAACTCATTACCTTTTCCGACGCGGATCCTCTAATAGCTAGGAAGAGAGTTCAATGGCAACACAGAATGCACTGTTCCCCGATTTGGAAAGCAAGCCTCAGCGACAGGTCCCTGAAGGGTTTCGCTATGAGGGAAACATCATTGGTGAAGCCGAAGAGGCCGAGCTTGTGGCCTCACTCGCAACGCTTGAACTCAACCCGTTCGAGTTTCACGGCCATCTTGGCAATCGACGAGTAGCTTCTTTTGGCCTTCGCTACGATTATTCACGGCTGTCCGTTGAGACTGCGGACCGGTTTCCTTCGTTTCTTGCCGACCTGCGGCATAAGATCGCGAAGTTCGCGGGTCGAGCGATTGATGAGTTCCAGCAAATCGGGGTCAACGAGTATCCACCAGGCGCTGG
Source organism: Edaphobacter sp. (assembly GCA_025462755.1). Classification (GTDB taxonomy): domain Bacteria; phylum Acidobacteriota; class Terriglobia; order Terriglobales; family Acidobacteriaceae; genus Edaphobacter. Next base: position 12,709 of record JAOAPF010000148.1, on the reverse strand, counting down.
AATCGGCTGGCACAAGGACAAGCCGGAATTCGGTGTTATTGTTGGCGTTTCTCTCTTAGCACCGGCGACGATGCGCCTTCGTCGCAAGGAGGAGAATCACTGGCTTCGTATGTCTCAAAGGGTAGAGCCGCGATCGATCTACATACTGGAAGGTGAGGCGCGAACCATGTGGGAGCATAGCATCCCACCCTCGGGTGCCTTGCGATATTCGCTCACCTTTCGGACTCTCGCGTAGACCTCCAATCCTCAATAGTGCAGGATGGAAATGCAAGGTGCCCACCTGCTTGCCGACCCTCAGTTCGCAGCGTCATTTTCTTGAACTGGGACCGTCTGGACTCCTTGGTGGGCTTGCTCCGAATTCAGGGTTGTACGTTGGTATAAGAAAGCGAGAGTCAACCCGAATGACGCCGATGCCCTCTGCGTAAGCTGAGACCGGACCATTCGACCTTTTAACCCCGTGTTTCAAATACACAGCCTTACCAATATTCAGCACCCCTCCGCAGCCTGAACTACCTGGCTCGCCAGTCAGATATGGAGCATTTCGTGTCAACGTATAGAGATCGCGGTACTCTTTTGGCCTCATAGTGAACTCCCTTCCGTGTACATCTTTTAGCGAACATGAGCATCTGCCTGCCTCTCGCCGTGGAAGAATTGCCGGCGGTCGACCCTAGCTTCGCAAGCCCACACAACGGGTCGATCAGCTCGGTGAGCAGGTTGTCGGGACAGCTATCGTCTCCGGCAGTCAAAACCAGGCTCCGCATTATCGGCCACCGATCGGTGAGCGCGAGAGCTCGGCCACGCTCTTCCATTGAAAGTGAGTGGCAAAGGATCAATAAATCGATCTGCTTTTCTCGCAGCACATGCTTTGCGGTGGAAAGATCCGATGCCATGGAAACTCGGTATCCCTCCGGCTCAAGTACCCTCTTTCGGGTTTCGAGCAGCCCAGCGTTACGTCCGAATAGCAGGATCAAGATAGGTACAAACATGTCTTTCCTCTGCGGCCAGTGATCGCAGACCAGACGGTAAGGTAATCTTCCGCTTGCAAGGCTGTCTGTTGGCTGCGCGACGTAACTTTTCCTCAGCGGGCGGTAATTCGAAGCAACCCATTCTAGAGATCCTTCATCTGGCTTCGTCATCCTGACGCTGAGACTCGAAAGGATTCGCGAGGCCTACAGATAACGAGAGTGGATTGGCGGAAGAAAGCTCCAACTGGATCAGTTCGAAATCGTAAGTAGTACCCGTGCTCCAGACCGGGTCCCCACCTCTCATGATCTGAGTTGAACAATAAGTACCGAGTTCACCGGGAATTCCTGCTCTCTGAAAAAATCACAGGATTGTTTTTACATTCGACCTCAAGTCGCATCAAACTTCTTGAACTCGCGGAACCCGTCGACGATCGGGCGATACCGCTGATTCTTGCACGTCAAAAGCAAGCCCTACCGTTTGGGCATGGCCCCGCAGACTGCTCTCGCAGTCGCCTTGGCTATGACTCAGCAACGACCCTCCAACCTTCCAAGAGGAGTCTCGTATGTCCAACGATGCCCGTAGTTCTTCTTCACAGTCAGTCTCCCAATTCGGCGTAATTGCAGGTGCCAGTGCCCTGGTGCTGTATGGTCTCTTCCGCCGCAACAAGACAGGTTTAGCTCTTGCCACAGCGGGCGGCTTGGTTGCCTATAAACAGGCCCGCTCTCATGCACAGAACTCAAAAGAGGCGGCGACAGCTGTCTTCCGTGTCAACGCAACCGCCAAGGAGGCTTATCGCCTGTGGCGCAACTTCGAAAATTTGCCGCGCTTCATGGCGCACCTCTCCGCCGTCCGGGTGGTGGATGATCGCCATTCCGAATGGACAGCAAAGGGTCCCCTCGACTCTCGCGTTCGCTGGAATGCGGAGATCACTGAAGATGAGCCCAGCCGGCGCATCGCCTGGCGTTCGCTTCCTGACTCTCAGCTTGAAACAAGCGGATGGGTCGAGTTCCGCGACGATCCGCACGGCCGCGGTTCGCTTGTGCGCGCTCAAGTCGAATATTCGAATCCACTTGGCGCAGTTGGCACTGGTCTGCTCACTGTCCTCGGCAAGAATCCCACCTTTGTGGTGAAAGAGGACCTTCGCCGATTCAAGGCGCTCCTGGAAGCCGGAGAAACCCCGACAACGGTCGGACAGACGCACGGACCCCGCGGCTTACACGGCCATGCGGAGCAGGTGCTCTTCCGGGAGACGAGTAATCACCCGTCGCCCCAGGCCGCTAACGAGCCAAGCCGGAGCCATGCCGCCGCTTAGGTATTCCCAACGAACTCTAGCCCGAAAGGAAGGATTCCATGAAAGCAGTCTGTTGGATGGGCAAGGAAAAGATGCAGGTCCATGATGTTCCGGACCCGACGATACTCAATCCTCGCGATGCAATCATTAAGATCACCACGACATGCATCTGTGGCTCCGATTTGCACCTCTACGACGGCCTCGTTCCAACCTTGGAGCAAGGCGACATACTCGGCCATGAGTTTATGGGCGAAGTAGTTGAGGTCGGCCCAGGCATCAATAAGGAGAAGCTCAAAGTAGGTGACCGTGTTGTGGTTCCTTTCACAATCGCCTGTGGCAATTGCTTTTTCTGCAAAGATCAGCTCTGGTCTTGTTGCGACAACTCCAACCCAAACGCCTGGATCGCCGAGAAGATCATGGGCTACTCGCCGTCCGGCTTGTTCGGCTACACGCACATGCTTGGCGGATACTCCGGTGGGCAGGCACAGTACGCCCGCGTTCCCTTCGCCGATGTAGGGCCAATCAAGATTCCGGATGGCCTTCCCGATGAAAAGGTCGTTTTCCTTTCGGATATCTTCCCGACGGGGTACATGGGAGCGGAAAACTGCAATATCCGGCCCGGCGATACGGTTGCCGTCTGGGGTTGCGGTCCCGTCGCGCAGTTCGCTATCCGCAGCTGCTTCATGCTTGGTGCGGGGCGAGTGATCGCAATTGACCGGATTCCGGAGCGACTGCAGATGGCTCGGGAGGCGGGTGCCGACACACTCAACTTCGACGAGACCGATATCGTTGACGCATTGCACGAAATGACAGGAAATCAAGGCCCAGACTCCTGTATGGATGTCGTGGGTATGGAAGCTTCCGGTCATGGCGTAATGTTTGCGGTGGATCGAGCTAAACAGATGGCCCGCATTCAAATGGATCGTCCCATCGTCTTGCGGCAGGCAATCATGGCGTGCAAGAAGGGTGGAACGATCTCGGTTCCCGGTGTATATGCTGGCCTCATCGACAAGGTGCCTATGGGCGCCTTCATGAATAAAGCACTGACCATGAAGACCGGGCAGACGCACATGATGCGCTATATGGAGCCTCTGCTCGAACGCGTGCAGGAAGGAGAAATTGACCCTTCGTTCGTCATCAGCCACAAGCTTCCGATTGACAGTGCGCCCGAAGCCTATCGCATGTTCCGAGATAAGCAGGACCACTGCACCAAGGTCGTTCTCAACCCCTGGGCAGAACAAATGGCGGCTTGATCTTCGCTCTCCGAACGTTTTCATAGAGAGGCTCCTTGCGCAAGGGGCCTCTATTTGTCCGAAAACACCAAACTGAAAGGACTACTCCGATGTCTCTCACCAACCTAGGCCTCAACACACTCGAGACCAAGCTCCCGAAGGTCATCAGTCCAACCGTCCATGGGATTATCGATTACTCTCATGCTGCTTTTTTCTTCATCGTAGGTGTCTGCTGCGGTCGCTCAAACAAACGGGCCGCATCTGCCGCATTCGTCACCAGCGGTTTTATCCTTACCCAGTCTCTCCTCACCGACTATCGTTTCGGGGTAAAGCCAGTCCTCTCCTTCGAGACCCACGGGAAGATAGACTCCGTTTTCGCCTCCAGTTCCTGGCTCATACCCCGGATCTTCGGGTTCCAGAAAACGGACGCCGCCAAAATCTTCGAAATGAATTCGCTTGCTGAAGCATCCGTCGTGGGGATGACCGATTGGAACTCGGAGCGAGCACACGAGGAGCGCACCGCAGCCTGAGATCAACGAGCACAGTGGCAACGAAAATAGAATTCCTGAGAGAGATACTGAATGTCTAACGCCAAGTCGTCGGGTGCAGGCTTGAGCGCTGCGATGGCTGCGAGTGGGATGCGGCTCGCACCTGGCAAAGGCAATCGGACCAGCCGCATTCTCTCGCAGCCTCGGGGAACAATGTTCGTTTAGAAAAGATCGAGTTGAAGAGACCTGACGCTAGGTTTCTCCGACGCGCGGTCGTCGAACACTGTTCTTCCCCCGAGCGAACTTGAGATCCTTCGTTCGTGCGCAAGCACGGCGCCAAAATCTGCAAACGGATGGCGATCTTCTTCCACGGTGCGGGTCAGCCGATCCAGGCAACGGAAGCCCTCCATCTTACGCGTATCTCCCAAACGCGCCGTCTCCAACGACCGCCGTAAGACCGCGAGCGATTCGTCATACGTCCTGAGCGGCACCGGAAAAGGATGACCATCCTTCCCTCCATGCGCAAACGAAAAGCGTGCCGGGTCTGAGAAGCGACTCGGTGCCCCATGCACAACCTCCGCAATAAGGGCGAGAGACTGCAGCGTTCTAGGGCCAAGTCCTTCCACCAAAAGAAAGGACGCGAAGTCTCGCAGATCCTGCTCATGCGCGACGGCGAGGACAGCACCCAACCGTTTTAGATCAACGTCCTTCGCGCGGACGTCATGATGAGATGGCATGGTCAGTTTGCGCGCTTCATTCAACGCGTTCGCAACCGGCTCCTGCGCAATCTTGAGCAACGCACTCTGAGCCTTCACCGCACGGGCATCGACGAGATTGAGAATCTCTCCCTTGGGTTTGCCCACGATCGCGGCGTGCGGATCAGAGACAAAATCGCGGACCGTGGCCGAATGCCAATGGTACCGGCGTGCCGAATAATTGTGAGCATTCATCCCCTGCTGCACGACAGCCCACTCTCCCGACTTCGAGATGACAAACGAATGCAGGTACAGTTGAAAGCCATCGGCGACGGCATTGTTATCCACCCGCGCGGTGAGGCGGCTCGTCCGTGCCAGGGCATCGCCGTCCAGCCCTGTTTTTATCGAGAATGCGCGAAGTTCGTCGGGAGTACGAACAGAGTGGCGCCCACGCCCGCCGCAGACAGCAAACCCAAACTCAGAAAAACGAGGGTTGATTCCGCGCTTTAGGGCGCCCAATACCGAAGTTGTGATTCCGGAAGAGTGCCAGTCCATTCCCATCACTGCGCCATAAGCCTGAAACCAGAATGGATCACTCAAACGAGTAAGGAATTCCGACGGACCATAGTTCACTACAATTTGCTCAGCGATCGCAGTACCAAGTTCAGTCATGCGCTCGGCTAGCCATGGTGGAACACGTCCGCCATGCAGTGGTAGATCAGCTGTGCCCGAACGCTTCATACTTGATCTCCCCTTCTTTATCTTCGCTCTCTCTTCGCTCAAACGCAATCACCGCCCACGACGAAGCGTCTCGCAATCCTTAAGTTTTTAGGTTGCAACACAAATAGCTGGATAAAGGCGCTAGCGGTTGATGCGGGCAATTCGGCGCATCTCTTGCGGTTGCACGCAGTTCGATGGTTCAATACGAATATTGCGTAGGCTGCTCTCCATCTTGTTGCTGGCCGTCTTTGGCTTCCCGGTTGTCTCTCCGCTGCTGGCGTTGAGTACGACTGAAGTGGCGCGCCTTCCTGTCTGCTGCCGTCGTGATGGAAAGCATCATTGCACCGCAAGTATCGCGGATCGAGATAATTCGATGCCGCGCGAAACGCAGTTCAGCGATCCTTCTGAAAAGTGTCCCTACCATCCCTCCGCTCTCGCCGCTATCCACAAGGGATTACTAGCTCCGCCCATAGCGGATGCAGTTTTCGCTTCGCTTGGCGGCCATCCTTCAGGCGTGGCGCAAACAGAGTCGTTGCGACGGATATCGCGTGATCGTTCTCGTCAGAAACGCGGCCCCCCATCCTTTCTTCCGTCGTATAGGGCCACCAAAGCCAATTAGCATCCTACCGGCCCAAGGCTGGCGTTTCCGTCTCTTGATCGCTGTCTGTGAAGCGCCAGGTAGTCCTTGGCAGCAGGTTGCGAACTGATGGAGCATCGGAAATAACGGAAGCCACCAACTTCCTCAACCGGAACTTCGAGCAGTGATACAGAAGAAGCAGTTTCGGAAGAAACTCCATTCCATTGGCCGACGACTAGCCGGGGAGATCAACACATGCAGATGAAACCGCAGATAAGCCGGCAAGGAATGAGACGCCTATACGCTCTGTCTCTCCTTCTGCTGTCTGTGGGGCCTTGGTTGCTGGCGTTATCCTCGGCCGATGCAACAGCAGAGGCTTCGTTGGCAGTCTGCTGTCGAGCGCGTGGAAAGCACAAGTGCTTCATGCGGCACACAACAGAGGGAGACACGGCCTCTGGTGAGTCCGCGGTATCTCAGATTTCCGAACGCTGTCCGTACAACGCGACTTGGCCCGCCGCTGCCCACCACGAGACCGTTGGTCCACCCGCTAAAAACGATTGCCGGACAGGGCTCAGCGTCGCTGCTTCTCTTGTCGTTGTCCCAACCCGGCCTTGCACGTCTTTCTTTTCCCGCGCGAATTGTAAGCGCGGCCCGCCGTCTCAAGCCCTTTCGCTCAATCCCAAGACCGACAGGCTTGCAGCCCGACAGAGGTTGCCATTTCGCTGGAGACAAGATGCTTCGATTAAGACAGAAACTCCCTTCCCTTGGCCTGACGCCCCTCCTGGCTTTGACCGTACTGCTTAATGCGCAACAAACGCTCACCAATGCCAGTCTTACGGGTCGGGTCCTCGACCCGAGCGGGGCAGTCGTTCCCCGAACCACGATTACCGCAGTCCAGCTTGCAACCAATCAGAGCCATGTCGTCCAAACCGACGGTCAAGGCCGGTTCAGGCTTCCTTATCTCCCCGTCGGCGAATATCAAATCGATGCACAAGCCGATGGATTTTCCAGAATATCGCGCCAAATACAGCTCACCGTCGGCTCTGCCTTTGACGTCACCCTGCAACTGAGACTCTCGACAGAGACCAACGTTCAGGTAACCGGAGAGGTGCCTATCATCGAGGACAATCGAAGTCAGGTCAGCCAAACCGTACTTCAGCCTGAGATCGCTAATCTTCCCTATGAGGGTCGAAACTACCTCGACCTTGCACTTCTGTTACCAGGTGTCTCACCGACGAATACCGCCAGCGCGCAGACACTCGCTGAGACATCGGAGGTCGTGGGGCAGGGATACTCCATCAATAGCCAGCGGAATTTTTCTAACAGTTTCATCATCGACGGTCTGTCGAATAACGATGACGCGGCTGGGGTCGCCGGGAATGTCTTCAGCATGGACGTCGTCGAACAATTCCAGGTCGTCACTTCCGGAGGCCAGGCTGAGTTCGGACGCGCTCTCGGCGGCTACTTCAACCTGATCACGAAGAGCGGCACCAATCAACTGCACGGGACTGCCTATGGATTTCTACGAAATCAGCGCCTGAATGCTGATAATGCCCTTTCCGGCAGTAAGCTTCCCCTGACCCAGGGGCTGTATGGCGGAAGCCTCTCAGGTCCTCTGAAGAAAGATCGAAGCTTTCTTTTTGGGAACTTTGAAGAAGGCCGGCTCAACAGCGCAGGCATCATCACCGTTACTCCCGCGAGCGCATCTGCAATCAACGCGCGCCTCATTGCGGTGGGTTATAAGGCACCTCTGCTTCCGGTCGTCAGCACCGCAACGACGCTCTATCCGACAACGTTGCATACAGATACACTCTTCGTGCGTGCTGATCATCGGTTCACTCAAAATGATCAGTTCGACATTCGTTACAGCCTGTATAAGCTCAGCAGCTCGAATGCCCGCGGCGCCGGCGGATTGAACGAGGTAAGCAACGGAACGTCTGTGTATGACAGCAATCAAACCGTGGCGATCAGCAATATCCTTACCCTGTCTCCTAATACCTTTAACGAAACCCGCGGCCAGTTCAGCTATGACGACTTGAACGCACCTCCAAATGACCTGATCGGGCCGGCTGTAACGATTTCGGGTCTGGCTACCTTCGGCAGATCGACATCCTCTCCGACTGGGCGTCTCAATCACCTGTATGAAGTCGTTGATAATGCTGTGATGCAGAGGGGGATCCATACGGTAAAACTCGGGGTCGACTTCCTCTACAACGATGACACCATTACTTACCCTCAATCTCTGCGTGGCTCCTATAGTTTCTCCTCGCTCACGAACTTTCTCGTCGGAACCTACAACTCGCAAGGCTACACACAGAACTTTGGGATTCCAACGATTCAGCAGAACAATCCCAACTTGGGGGTCTATGCGCAGGACGAGTGGAAGTTCAGCTCTTCACTCACTCTGAATGCCGGGATCAGGTATGACCTGGAGTGGCTCCGCACCATAAACACCGACACGAACAACGTCTCCCCTCGTATAGGTTTCGCCTGGTCTCCGTTTTCTGCCGGTAGGACTGTCGTGCGTGCGAGCTATGGACTCTTTTATGACCGAGTCCCATTGCGGCCCTTGGCGAACGCTTTGCTGTCGGCAAATAACACAACGGATCCAGCGCAGGGGCGTTTCTTCAGCTTCACGTTTTCTCCCACCGACGCGGGCGCACCGACCTTTCCGTTGGTCGCGACGGCGCCGCCCTCAGTCGCAAAACCAAACTATGCCCTCATGGATCGCAACATTCAGAACCCCTACTCACAACAGGCGAGCCTGGAGGTCGAACAACAGCTTTCTCCGACCAGCACCCTTAGCATGGGTTACCAATATCTGCGCGGACTACATCTGATCAGTTCAATCAATACCAACATCAATGTCGATGGAACTCGTTCCGATCCAACCCGCGGAAACGTAAAACCTTACAGTTCAATATTCGATTCCTACTACAACGGCCTGGCCGTGTCCTTTCTGCAGAGACCGGTTTCATGGGGCTCACTTCGTATCTCCTATACCTGGTCGAAGGCCATCGATGACGTGGGAGAGTTTTTCTTCAGCTCTCCTATCAACAACTTCTATCCCGGTCAAGATCGCGGCCGATCGGACGACGACCAGCGGCACCGCGTGGTCTTCAATGCGATCTTTAACTCCCCCACAGGTTCTCCAAGCGGTTGGGTAGATCATGTCACGCACGGTTGGCAACTCGGTGGCGTGCTGCAGTACTATTCACGCCTACCGTTCAACATCACCACGGGTGCAAATACGAAACAGGTAACATCGCAAAGGCCATGTGCTCCTGGATTTAGCTTGGCGGCAAATGGCGGGTTGAACCCCTGCACCGAGGCGCTTCCTGGGGCAGTGATCGGACGCAACGCAGGAACTGGATTTGACTTCTTCAGTTTGAACGCCCGCCTAAGCCGCACATTTGCACTGTCAGAGCGTGTGAGATTTCAAGGCATCGCCGAAGCCTTCAATGCGCTCAATCATCGCAACGATATGATTCCCAATGGCACGTGGGGAACAGGAATCTATCCCACCAATCCCAACCCCGCCTTCGGGCAAGCCACCGCGGTAGGTGACGCCCGTAGCGTGCAACTGGCAGCAAGGATCAGTTTCTAGACACAAGCGGCGGGAGGCGCATCCATTTCGGTGTTACTTCTTTCAGATTCGTGCGAGTCAGGTGGCCTTCTAAGGAGAGGCATTTCAAGCGAACGATCCTCGCATGGGAGCCGGTACCGGTGAGCGAACTCTCGTGTCTCTACTAAGGGCGCTTGAGGGACAAATACAAGAGGACACCTTTTTTGTTGAGAAACGTCGAGCCGTTACACCCTGCGCGCGGAGTTGCGTCTATTAAGGCATGATCGATGAGCCAACCTCGAACATTCTCGATTGCGTACAGGAAACTTCCCAGAAGGTGTCCATTCGACACATATGGGAATCTCATGTCACGACGTATCTCCTGGACATTGCGGAGGAATGGGAGGCGTCTGCTCCCCGCCGGGTCCTTAAGTCGACTGCTGCCTGTCTGAGCAATCTTCCCCCCCACCAGGCACATTCTGTCTATGCGTCCGCCTTCATGGTCTGCAGGATCCTTATTTTCAGCACGGCCACGGCACTCTTTCTTTCAAATGGGCCAGACGTGACCCCTTTGGGCTTGCTGGCACGGCTGAAAGCGGTGTGCGCGAACGTCTCCTTTCTCGGGTAATGAGAAACCGCTATCAGCGGCAAACGTGTTGAACGATCGGCTTGATGCCACGCAGCGGCGATATTACCGCGCAATTCGAAGATCCTACTGGGAGAATTAATGCACGCTCAGCTAACAATTGTCATTCCCGCGAAAAACGAGGCAAGAATGCTGCCGAAGCTCTTGCGATCGCTATACGCGCAGGACTATGAGGGGATCAGCGAGACGAGAATCATTGTGGCAGATGCAGGGTCAACGGATAGGACTGTGGAGTTGGCGCTGAGCTTCCGCGACCGCCTGCTCGTGGAAGTGATTCCCGGAGGCCTCCCCTCGGTTGGCCGTAACGCCGGAGCCCGTGTGGCTACTACAAAGTATCTGCTCTTTCTGGATGCGGACGTGGAGCTACCGGAGCCTACGCTGTTGCGGCGGGCGCTGTGGCGGATGCAGCAGAGGAATCTGCATCTGGCTACAACGAATATCGCTTGCCGGGAGGGTGGGTTTTTCGACCATGCGCTGTATGCGGCGAACAACTTTATGCAGCATGTGGGGAGTTGTTCGAAGCCGTTTGCCACCGGTATGTTTATGCTGTTCGATCGCGAGGCTTTCTGGGCGCTGGGTGGGTTCAACGAGCGCGCGCTATTCGCGGAAGACTATTTGCTGTCGAAGGGTGTCGCCAGGCTGCGATTCACGATCGTGCACGGGCGAGTGCTGACGACCAATCGGCGCTTTCAGAAACTCGGACACTGGACGATGGTTCGGATGTTCGTCAAAACCATGATGCATAGCTGGGATGATGACTATTTTCTACGGGACCAGGGCTATTGGACTCAGTCCTGACGGCACGATGAAGTTCAGCGCGGTTCAGGATGTGCAGGGTCTCCTCAACTTACCGATGGGCCGGCTCCCTTCCAACATACATACTTTTCGCAGTTGACAACGAAATCGAGCGCGAGCCGTGGACCGCGGCTCGACGTTGCAAGTTGAGTTTTCTGGAGTGCACATGATATCGAGAAAGTGCGAAGACTTGGCAGCAGTCACCTGTATTTCCATGCTGTTCCTTCCGCCTATATACGCTCAGCAATCGACGGCGGACCTATTGATCGCGGAGGGACACTACCGCCGTGCTGAACCTCTGGTGCAGGCTGCTCTCGGAAAATCTCCACAGGATGTGAACGCGCTCATTGCCTTGTCTTCGATCCAATGGGCGATGGGCGAGTTGGATGCTTCCCTCGCGTCTGCCGAGAAGGCCGTGCTCGCCGCGGATGGAAGCGCCGCCGCGCATGCGCAAATGGTCAACATTCTGGGGGCTAGGTTAGCGAACAATAAAACAGGGACGATGGAGAGGCTTGGCTTAGCCCGGCGTTTTCGCAAGCAGGCGGACCTTACGTTTCAACTGGAGCCAAACAATCTATATGCGATCGAAGCCATGTCGAGGTTTTATTGGTATGCTCCAGCTTTTGGCGGTGGAGATAGAGTCAAAGCTCGGCAGATGGTCGACAGGCTGGTGCAGCTCGACCTCGTCCGTGGATACACCCTAAAGGCTGAACTGGACGCGAGCGAGACTGATCAGTCTAAGCGCCGGTCAAACGTGCTGACGGATTGGAAACAGGCTGTAGCCGCCAGGCCGGACAGCTATGCCGCACACGTTGGGCTCGGCGGCTGCCTCCTTGAGGCTGGTGGAGATCAGCTGCCGCGGGCAGAAGCCGAGGCGAAAAAGGCAATTGCTTTGAGCGCGACGCGTATCTCCGCCTACCGGCTGCTCGCAGCCACCGATGTGGCGATGGCCCGGTGGGATGCCCTGGAGGCCGATCTGAAACACGCCCACACAGCCGTTCCAGATGACCTTGGCGCAGAGTACGCCGCCGCGAAGGCGATTCTTGATCATCGCGTGAATGCCCAGTCGCCGGCTGCGGAACGCTATCTGCGGGACTACCTGAGTCAGCCCAACGAAGGGCTTGAGCCGGACATGGCGACGGCCCACTGGCAACTGGGACGCCTACTGGACAAGCAGGGCCGCAAACAGGACGCCCTCCAGCAAGTCCAGATTGCGGTCAAGCTGGATCCGTGGCTGGACGGGGCAAAGAAAGACCTTAAGCGGCTACAGTAAGGTGCTTAGGTTCAGGAAGGCATCAACTTTAGGCGATTGCATGGCCGCAAGCTGGCGGGAATACACATCCTGGAACAGCTTCTGGAATCAACCTTCATTCAGGAGTCAACGATCTAGGCCTCTTGAGTACTCAGCCCTACGCGCAGCTCCTGCCGATCGTTCCATGCTATGCGGAGGCTGTTCGACAACGGTCCTACACCCATAAGCCGCACCGCGCCGAGAACGTAGCGAACGAAGATAGGCGCACGTCCATCGCCAGGCCAAAGCTGCGAGACAGGGCGCATGATGCCTCGGGAATCAGGGTGGAAGACGCGATCATCCCAGTTACGCGTTCCTTCAGGGAAATCGGGGTAATTGCGGATAACATCCAGCGTGGACTGCAGGATGCGATACTTCCATGGCTCGGCATACTGCTCCATGAAGAGGATGTGTCTGATGCGTTCGCGGCGGATTTCGTGAAC
>JAOAPF010000297.1 GCA_025462755.1 Edaphobacter sp. | reverse complement strand
GGCCACCCTCGTTTCCGCTCCGCAAGGGCGGATAGTTCGCTGTCAGTCAGTTGCATGTGGACGCTGCCAGTACCCCAACGCCTGAGGTCTATCTCATACTGGGTCAGATCTTCCTCGGCAACATGACCCCAGGTGAACACCTTTGCTTTGATCTCGTCGTTCGAATCAAAGAGCAGCCAAGGCCCGACTGGTATTTGAGTAGCGGTCACGACGAAGTGGACGCACCAATCGTTGCTAGCTATGTGGACGGTGATGTCGGTCATACCTTGCCCATCAACTTTGCAAATTGTTCAGGGGTCAACAGCAGATCGACGTTCCCGCGACCTGCCTGGATGGCAAGGTCGACGGCCTGCCTGCAGGCAAGATCCCGGAAGCCGTTGCCGCGGCGAATCATTTCGAGCATTGAATCGGGGTTGCTGAAGGTGCGCGCTGGCGCAATCGGCGTGCGCAGGTCCTCTGCCAAGAATGTGCAATGCCAACGCTCATGCAAAGCGAAGGACATATGAATCCGGTGGAGCTTTGGAGTAGGTGAACGCTTGGCCTCACACGAATTGCAGACGCGCTCGCCTGGCGGCTGCCAGAGCATTGCATCGAGATGACGACCACAAAGACAGCAAATTTTGCCGGCCAGCCTCATCCGGGTTGTCGAGGATCGTTCGCCGCCCATGGCAAAATGATAGGCGAAACAAAGGCGAAAGTTGTCCACAATGACCATTGACAGATTACAGGGTAGCGCTATGCTTATATATAGTTGATAACAAAGCACTTATGTCTGATAATAGAACTTACGTAGAGTGGATTCTTTATTCAGTCCTTTGGGAGGTCGCTCACGCGCATTTGAGCTGCAAGATTAGCCCGAATGGAAGCGAGCTCTAGGACCGGATTACTTCCCCCTGAACACGCTCCACGGAACCTTAAACTCGACTCAGCAGTTGGCAAGCAACGTCACTTCGAAACGCCCCGCGCCTTTCACTTGCGCAGTCGGAGGAATTTTGCCCATGCGAGCTTCCAGTACGTAACGCAGATGGGCCGGCATTTTTGAGAAGTTCAGCTCATAGATAAGCCGAATTGTGCCAACGAACTTGTCGCTGTCTACGAAACCGACTGCTTCCGTGAAAGCGGAAAAAGACATTTCGAAAGGAACGGGAAACTTGCCGAGACCGGGTATCGAGACAAGCGTTCCGGCTGACGTCGTGGTTTGAACTAGATTTTGGAAGATACTGGGATGCTCTGGGTCGTCAGACAAGTATTCCGTTGCCGACAAAAAGTCATAGCCGTCAGCTAGTCCCATAGCTTGGTTTAGCTCTCTCATCAGTGGTACGGCCTTCGCCACGTCAACCTGACCGAGAATACGGCCATCATTCCCCCGCTGAACGCTTCCTCCTGTAACGGGAAGCCGAAGACCGTTGATGGATTCAGCGCTGAAAAACGGATGGTCGCCTTCGTGGTCTTCGTAGAGAATTTCGCCTCCGATGATTCGCAATTTCGATGCGAGCCCTCTGCCGAGCGGTTTGCCCGGATCGGCCGCTGCGAGCTTGGACCGCTTCTTCATCGCCGCAGGGCTAACGATGTTGAAGAGCTTGAGCAGAATGTCGTCCATCTCCTCATAGGTCCAGTCGAGCATCGCATTCGCCAAGACGCCAGTTTGATAGAGCTGAAATCTCCGTCCGTTGGTCACCAAAAAGAACCACGCGGCAATCTCTGGATGAGCTGCATAGGTGTGCGCTTGTTCGACAGTATCTCGGGTGAGATCCTCGCCGGGTCCCTTGACCTCCACAACCCATCGACCGAAAGAAATAACATCGCAGATGTAGTCAGCCCGACCGATCAGCGGCGGGTCCTTCTTCGGGTTCTTGCGGCCGAGGAAACATCGAGCGTAGGTCAGGGTTTGTTCCGTGCGGATCGTCGCGTCGGTTCCATGGCGATAGCCCAAACGTTCAAGCAAAGGCCGCACAATTATTTCGCGAACATCCGTCTCGTTCATTGACAAAAAATCAGGCAAAGTGTCCATATGGTGAACTCGTTAGATATATCAAGTGATGCTTCGCTCGGAACCTAAAGGATACGCGGCCTCCAGCTCCTCAACTGCTCTATAAGTCGCCGCCACGGGCGCAGGCAGCTTGATTCGCTGCTTCATTCAGAAGCCTTTCCGCCTAACCAATCTGCAAATCTCCTCATCGTTGAATAGAGGCTCCGTAAGCAGCAGTGGTATCGCCGATTTGAAGTTCAACGTTGTTTGTTCATGCCCGGCCGGATGCTGCTCTCGCCAGAGTGTGCGCAGCAGCTCTGGCCAGTCGTCTTGCAGGAATTGAGTCCGAGTGACCTTCGCATGACAGCCCAGACAGAGAGTAATCATGAGCTCTAGCTTAGACACCCCCGGTACCCGATGATGGACCGCCAGTTTCTGCCTTTTTAGATTTGAACAGGTGCGGCATCGACGCTCATCGCGATCCAGCACGGCTTCTCGCAAGCCGCCGTAGTATTCCTCATCCTGGCGCTTGAGCGTGTAGCAGGTAGAGCAAAGACCGAGTGCGAGAATCTCTGAATTCCCGCACCGGCACAGCATCGCCCTCTTGAGCGCTGTCTTCACGCGATCTCCAGCCTATGAACGCCCATGTTGATGTCAGCCGCGATCCAGCAATTCAGGCAAGCGCTCATAGATCACCGATGTGGTGTAAAGTGGTGAGGGTAT
>JAOAPF010000276.1 GCA_025462755.1 Edaphobacter sp. | reverse complement strand
GGTCGAGGATGAGGCGCTCAAGGACGAGGAGTTTGTTGGCGGGGCTGCTACGGAGTTCGAGGTCGGCGCGGGCTACCACGCGGATCGCGCGGGTTAGTTCGCGGCGGGATTTGTAGCGGCGGGCTTGCTTGATGAGGTCTTCGGCGGCGAAGGGGGGCATGCGGAAGCCCTGCCACAAGACCTGCCAGATGGCTCGGGGATCGTGGACGTTTTTCTCGGAGATGATGAGCATCTGGCGGAAGGTGCGGGCCAGCATGTAGAGATGGCCGATGGCGGCGTCTTCTCCTCCGTCGGAGGCGTTGAGGAGGCCGTGGAGGAGGAGGAGGGCGCGGGGACGGTCGCGGAGAGAGATGGCGTCGGTGAGTTCGTAGAGGCTGCGTTGTTTGGCGGCGAGGACCATTGTTTCTACGTCGCCGAGGGTGACTCGGTTTTTTCCTTCGACGTAGAGGAGGAGTTTTTCGAACTCGCTGGCGATTAGCATCATGTCGGCGCCCAGGGCGTCAACCAGTTCGCGGGCGGCGTCGGGGTCGAATTTGATGTTGCGGGATTCTGCGGTGGCGGTGACCCATTTGATGGCGTCGTTTTCGTCGACTCGGGCTAGTTCGACGAGACCGCAGCAGTCGCCGAGCGTGTCCCGGATGCGGTCGTAGCGGTCTTTGTCCTGGTAGTCCATCTTGCGTAGGTCGGTGGGAACGCGGAGGTGGTCGGCTACGAAGAGGAGGAGGGCTTGAGGGTTGGGAGAGCGGAAGTAACTGTCGAGGGCGGCGAATTCTTCTTTTTTTGATCCGCGGCCGTAGAGGTTTTTTAAGTTGCGGACGAAGAGGACCTGGAAGGGCGCCATGAGGGACGGGGTTTGGGCGCGGTCGAGGATCTCGAAGATGCTGGTGTCGGCGAGGTCGAGGTCGTGGAGGCTGAAGTCGCGGGTTTCTTCAGGAGCTAGGGTGGCCAGGACGGCTTTGCGACAGCGGTCGTAGAGGAAGACTTCGTCGCCGACCAGGACGTAGCCGGGCTTGATGGATGGTGTGGCGATTTCGGAGATGAAGCGGTCGGTGGCGGCGAAGGACTTGAGCGATGGGGGCATCGGTTTAGACGACCTCCTTCTTATCGCCAAGGAAACGATTCCAAAGGCTAATGATCGCAAAGATGATCAAAGCGTAAAAGAAGGAATCGAGTAAACCGGCAATAACTAGTGCGGGCCCTCCAAACACATACTTCGCGCCAAGAGCCAAAAATCCAGGCAACAGTATCAATTCTCCAATGCGATATGGGATTGTGAGAAATCCGAACACGCAAAGTGCGATGGCACAGATTAGCGACGCGCCCGCACGAACAATACTTTTTGACGAAGCCATTAGAAGGACTCCAGCATATCGCTGACGATCGTGTGGGCGAACTCGCGGGCGACGCGTTTGACGGCGTAGCCGTCCTCCTGGATGAATCCGCTGAGGTCCTGGGTGGACTGGAACTGCTCGCGGTAGAGGATGGAGTCGTTGCGGTAGAGGACGTGGCCGTCGTGGGCGGTGAGGAGCACTTTGGCGGTGATGGAGACGAGATAGCTGGAGGATTGGCCGGTGGTGGCGTCGTAGGTGAGGGGGGCGACGGTCTGGGTGAGGATAGTGCCGTGGAGGGTGGCGTCGGCGTCGGGTGAGTCGGAGTTGATGATCTGGTATTTGGTGCGGGTGTTGAGTTCGCGAATTGTTGCCTGGGTAAAGGCCATTTCGGTGTGGAAGGCCTGTGCGTGGGTGGCGAAGATGGGGACGGCGAGGGTGCGAACGTTGGCGGGGATGTGGGTGGCAGAGCCGGCCTGGTGGTAGCCGCATGCGGTGAGAAGCAGGACCAGGACGCTGACCATCACCAGGCGGCTGACGCGAGGGGCGCTGAGACGAGAGGCAGGATGAGGGGCGGTGGGGAGTCCGGGGCGCATTCGACGTAATTTTATTGTCGCATTGATGCACGGGAAGGGTGAGTGCTCGTTTTGGGGCGCGGGATTTGCATCGTAGAGATAGCAGGTGGAACGAGGGACGAAAATTTACGGAGTTGAGGATTTGCTATGTATCACCACGTGAAGAAGCTGATGTATACGGTGAATATCGGCGAGCCTGATGTTCGGTTCGGCAATATGTTGTTAGAGCAGTTTGGCGGAGCGAACGGGGAGCTGGCCGCTGCGATGCAGTACACGATACAAGGGTGGAACTGTGTGGACGACCTGGGGCGGAGAGATCTGCTGATGGATATCGGGACCGAGGAGCTGAGCCATCTGGAGGTGGTGGGGGCGCTGATCCGGATGCACCTGAAGCCGCTGAAGACGAATCGACAGGCGGCCGAGGCTGATCCGCTGGTGACGATTGCGGGCGGGGGAGGGGTGGCGCTGTTCGACTCGATGGGCAATGCGTGGACGGCGAATTATTTGAAAGTCACGGGCGAACTTGATGTCGATTTGCGCAGCAATATTGCGGCGGAGGCCCGGGCAAAGATTGTGTATGAGCGGCTGATCGATCATACGGATGATCCGGGGACGATCGATACGCTGCAGTTCCTTATGACGCGTGAGATTACGCATATGAAGGCATTTACGGCGGCGCTGGATAGTCTGGAGAAGGCGCCATTCTCGATAGGGAGGCTGAAGCCTACACCGGGGATTGTGGATGAGTACTTCAATGGATCGACCGGTGATGGTGATGAGGGGGACACGGATATGCGCGGGCCGTGGGAGTCTTCCTTTGATCTGCATCTGGTGGAGTCGCCGATGAACGGAGGCAAAGGGCTTTCGGTGGGAGAGGTTAATGGAAAGATCGCCGGCGAGGACCGTGGAAGGCAGGATGAGTCGCAGAAGGCGACGACGTCGGTTGCGGATGAGACGCTTGGGAAAAAAGGAGCCGGAAGCAGCAGAGCGGGCAATGGCAGAGTGGCTACGGCCAAGCGCGGCCGTTGAGTCAATAGGGGCAGGATGCGTCAGAAGAGTGGTCCCGCGTGGCTGCCCTTTTTATTGCGCAAGAGCGGGTTCAATCGGGGCATGTGCTGGAGGTGGGTGTCCCTGAAGTGGGTCGGGTATTTGAGGCCGTAGCCGAGGAGGCGGTCGAACACTATGTGGGCTGTCCAGATGAGTGCGATCGCGGGGGCGAGCTGCCAGTGTCGGACGTAGCTGATGAAGAGGAGAGCGAAAGGGAGGGTGAGGATGTGGGCGAGGTTGTAGATTGCGGCGCCGAGGCGGACGTTGACGAGGTAGCCGAGCATGAAGAGGTCGGGTGTGAGGAAAAGGATGGCGAAGAGGAGCCAACCGTAGTGGAGATGCTGGTAGGCGAAGAGGGTGGTGATGAGGACGGGAGCTTCTTCGATGCGGAGGAGGGTGGAGGGGCTGGTCAGCATCACGGTTTATACCGGATTGTGGGTGGATCGTTCACAGAGTTGAGCCAACTCCGGGAGCAGATTCCTTCGCTGCGCTACGGAATGACAACAAAGAAGGTCACAGACAAAAGCAGATTCTCCGCCTGCGGCGAACGATGACAACCAAAAGGCAAGGCAACCGGAGGACGGGCTTACGGTAATGTCCAGAGCTGAGTGGTGGCTTAGGCCTAGAGTGGGATTCGGCTTTGAGGGATGCGGATAAGAGCAAAAACAGAGGCAGCCACGGGGGCTGCCCCTGCTTCGATGCTGGGTTAGATGTTTATGCGGGGGAAGGTTGGCCTTCGCCGAAACCTGGCTTGCGGCCCCCTTCGGGTTTTAGGATCTTCTGGGTTTCGCCTCCGCCGCCCGAATCTACGCCGGAGAGAGCCGACTTGGTGGCCGGGAGTTCCTTGCCTTCGATGATCAGTTTGATCTCGTTGGCGTCGAGGGTCTCGCGCTCGAGCAGGGCGGCTGCCATGCGGTGCATAATGTCCTGGTTGGACTCGAGGATGGTGTAGGCGGACTTGTAGGCGGTGTCGACGAAGGCGCGGACTTCGGCGTCGATCTGCTTGGCGGTGTCGTCGGAGAAGTCGCGGTGTTGTGCGATCTCGCGGCCTAGGAAGATTTGCTCTTCCTTCTTGCCGAACGTCATGGGGCCGAGTTTGCTCATGCCGAATTCGCAGACCATCTTGCGGGCCAGCTCCGTGGAACGCTCGATGTCGCTACCGGCGCCGGTGGTCATCTGCTTGAGGAAGATCTCTTCGGCGCAGCGGCCGCCCATCAGGGTGGCGAGGCGGGTTTCGAGATAGTCCTTGGTGACGGTGTGCTGGTCTTCCTCGGGGAGGTAGACGGTGACACCGAGAGCCATGCCGCGGGGAATGATGGTGACCTTGTGGAGCGGGTCGGAGTGCTCGCGCAACGCCGAGACGAGGGTATGGCCGGCCTCGTGGTAGGCGGTGACGCGCTTCTCTTCGTCGGTGAGGAGCATGGATTTGCGCTCGGCACCCATCATGACTTTGTCTTTCGCTACTTCGAAGTCGTACATGTGGACCGATTTGCGGTTGTAGCGGGCGGCGGTGAGTGCGGCTTCGTTGACCATGTTGGCCAGGTCGGCTCCGCTGAAGCCCGGGGTACCGCGAGCGAGGATGTTGAGGTTGACGTCTTCGGCCATGGGGACCTTGCGAGAGTGGACCTTGAGAACCTCTTCGCGGCCACGGATGTCGGGACGATCGACGATGACGCGGCGATCGAAGCGGCCGGGACGGAGAAGAGCGGGATCGAGAACGTCGGGGCGGTTGGTCGCGGCGACGAGGATGACACCGTCGTTGGACTCGAAGCCGTCCATCTCGACGAGTAGCTGGTTGAGGGTCTGCTCGCGCTCGTCGTGTCCGCCGCCGAGGCCCGCGCCACGGTGACGGCCGACTGCGTCGATCTCGTCGATGAAGATGATGCAGGGGGCGTTCTTCTTGCCCTGCTCGAAGAGGTCGCGGACGCGGGATGCGCCTACGCCGACGAACATCTCGACGAAGTCGGAACCGGAGATGGAGAAGAAGGGGACGTTGGCTTCGCCGGCTACTGCGCGGGCCAAAAGGGTCTTGCCGGTGCCCGGAGGTCCGACGAGGAGGACGCCCTTGGGGATGCGGCCGCCGAGGCGCTGGAACTTCTGCGCCTCGCGGAGAAACTCGATGATCTCCTTGAGTTCTTCCTTGGCTTCGTCGACGCCGGCGACATCCTTGAAGGTGATCTTCTTTTGCTGCATGGAAAGCAGACGGGCGCGGGATTTGCCGAAGCTCATGGCCTTGTTGCCGCCGGACTGCATCTGACGCAGGAGGAAGAACCATAGGCCGAGCAGGAGGGCGAAGGGCGCGATGGAGATCAGGAGGCTGAGCCACTGATTCTGGCTCTGATCCTTGATGGTGATGTTGACGCCGTGATCGCGCAGCGTCTTATACATGTCGGGGTAGTTGCCAGGAATGGTGGTGTGGAAGAGATTTTTGTCGTCGCGATAGTGGCCGGTGACTTCGGCGCCGCTGACTACGACGTCGCTGATCTTACCCTGATCGGCGTCGTTGAGCAGCTGAGTGAGACTGATGTTCTTTTCCTGACTTCCGCCGGTTGTTTTGACGACAACCTGCCATAGAAACACGAGGCAGGTGATCATGAAGACCCAGATCAGAATTTGTTTGACGGTCGAGTTCAATGCGAATTTCCTCATTTTCCGGTCTGCTGCGACTCGAGAACCCCACTTGCCGCTTGTCAGACCCGGCTGCCGAACGCTAAAAAGCGGACGGAAGCATACTACTGTTAGACGCTAGAGAATGGAGGAAGGTGCTGGATGATCGGAGTGCTTGATCCCAGCGACACCTGCCTCAGTCAAGTAACTCGATTCTACTCTTTTAGGTGAGGATCGGGGTGGCAAAAGCGGAATCCGGATGTGACTTTAGGGTGATGGGATGAAAATTTGCGGTTACGGGGCTATTTCTGAAAGAAGAGGCGAAGTTCGCGGGGGGACCGGTCGGCGCGAAGGCCGTTGGAGAGATGGAGGGCGGCTCCGGTGCGGGCGGCGACGGTCGGGTCGGGCAGAAATCCACAGATGGCGAGGAGGCGAGAGGTTTCGTCGAAGCTGAGGCGGGCGCCTAGCTGGCGGGCGGCGGCGCGGAGGACGCGGCGACGGAGAGCGGGATCGAGGGCGCGGAGGCGGTCTAGTTCGATGGAGATGGCTGACTGGCCGGGGGTGGTGCTGACGGCGCGGCCTCCGCCACGGACGGGCTTGCCGGGGAGTAGAAGCTGGGGGAGGAGACGGTTCAGTTCGGTCTGCCAGCGAAATTCTTCTTCGCGGGCTAGTTCGGCGAGGTTGGCCAGGGTCTGATCCAGATTTGGGTTGTAGGCGCGGAGCTGGGGGAGGAGTTCGTGGCGGATCTTGTTGCGGGTGAAGGTGGTGTCGGTGTTGGTGGAGTCTTCGCGCCAGGGTTGGTTGGCGGTCTTGAGGAAGGCTTCGATTTCAGCGCGGCGGGTGTTGAGGAAGGGGCGGAGGATTTTTCCTTTTGGGAGGATGATGACTGGGTGGATCGCGCTTAGGCCTTCGGTCCAAGCTCCTCGGAGGAGCTTCATGACGACGGTTTCGGCCTGGTCGTCAAGGGTGTGGGCGGTGAGGATGGAGTCTGCGTGGCCGGAGGCGAGGAGGGTGGTGAAGAATTCGTAGCGGGCGTGGCGTGCAGCCTCTTCGATGGTTTCGGGGTTGCCATTGGCTCGGGTTTCGGCAATGCGGTTGGGGATGTTGGCTTGGTGCAGGTGGAGAGGGATGTCGAGGCTGATGCAGAGGTCTTCGACGAAGAGCTGGTCGGCGTTGGATTCTTCGCCGCGGAGATTGTGGTTGATGTGGACGGCGCTTAGGCCGATGCCGAGGGATTCACGTGGTGTTGCATTGGCCGCGTGGAGGGTGAGTAGGAGAGCTACGGAATCAGCACCGCCGGAGACTGCGACGCAGATGCGATCTCCGGGTCTGATGTTGGAGCGGTCGAAGAGCAGTGTAGCGGAAGCCGGCATGAGCTTCCATCTTAGCGGGGTGAGAGCACAGTGTTGAATTTCGTACGCCGGCCAGACTACCGCAGCATCTCGACTGAGATGACGGTTGCGTCGTCGCGCAATCCGAAGCCGTTCACGAAGGAGCGAACGTCGGCCAGAAGGCTTTCTCCTGAGGTGCCACGTTGCAAGAGGTGTTCTTTCAGGCGGAGCTCGCCGTAGTCTTCCTCGTCAGGGTTGGTGGCCTCTGTAATGCCATCGCTATAGAACACGACGCGGCAGCCGGGCGAGAGTGGTATTTCGGCCTCGGAATACTCTCCCAGCGCCAATCCGAGGGGCAATCCTGCCTCCGTTTGAAGGAACCGCGCCTCCTCGCCGTGAATCAGGAGGGGCTGCAGATGACCTGCGCTGGCGAGGGTCAGGGTGCGTTTTGCCGGATCGAGAACGGCGTAGACCATCGTCACAAAGCGCGCGGGCGGAAGGTCCTCCACAAGTAATTGATTGAGCTTCTGCAGGACTTCGCTGGGCGTGCAGGAGGCTTCGGCCAGCGAGCGTAAGACGCCCCTGGTGGCCGCCATCAGTAGAGCCGCCGCGGTACCCTTTCCCGATACATCGGCCAGCACCAGCCCCCAGCAGCCATC
>JAOAPF010000239.1 GCA_025462755.1 Edaphobacter sp. | reverse complement strand
CGGGAACTTCGGCGGTGGGGATGAGCCAGTGATCGCTGTCCTGATAGACGCCGGGCTGGTAAGGGCCTTTATCGTCGCAGTGGAAGAGGTCTTCGGCGAACTTGGGGAGCTGGCCGGTGCCGAAGAGAGACTTCGAGTTGACCATGTATGGCGGCAGGACCTCGGTGTAACCGTGTTCGCGAATGTGGAGGTCGAGCATGAAGTTGGCGAGAGCGCGTTCGAGGCGTGCTCCCTGGCCGAAGTGGACGACGAAGCGAGAGCCGGAGATTTTGGCGGCGCGGTTGAAGTCGAGGATGCCGAGGGCTTCGCCTAATTCCCAGTGCGGTTTTGGGGTGAAGTCGAATTTAGGCTGCTCGCCCCAGACTTTCTCTTCGCGGTTGCCGTGTTCGTCCTTGCCGACGGGGACGCTGTCATGAGGAAGGTTGGGCAGGGTCTGCATGATCTCGCGCAGACGTTCATCGGCGCTGGCGGCCGCTGCTTGGAGCGACTCCACTTGAGTCTTGAGTATGCGCGTTTGTTCTGTCTGGCCGGTTGTGTCCGCGCCTTCGCGCCGTAGTTTGGCGATCTCTTCGGTCAGCTTGTTGCGCTGAGCTTTCAGGGTTTCAACCTGCGTGATGGCCTCGCGCCGTTCGCGGTCCACCGCGGCAAAATCGCCCAGCGCGGTAACAGGGTCGACTCCCCGGGCACGCAGTTTTTCCTCGACGAGGGCCAGATTGCCCCGCACAAACGCTAAATCGATCATTACTTTGCATTTTAGCGTCTTCCCACGGAAATGCCGACATTGCCATCTCCCCGCAATACTTTCCATTTACCCTATCGAGATGCAAAAGTGTGTTGCCGTCCTTCTGTCGTTGCTTTTTCTGCTGCCCGCTGCGCCATCTGCCCACGCCGACGCGTATCA
This sequence comes from Edaphobacter sp., assembly GCA_025462755.1. Classification (GTDB taxonomy): domain Bacteria; phylum Acidobacteriota; class Terriglobia; order Terriglobales; family Acidobacteriaceae; genus Edaphobacter. The sequence continues at coordinate 13,319 of JAOAPF010000239.1, read as the reverse complement.
CGCGAAGCCGAAGCTTGTTGTCATTCTGGTCATCGATCAGTTCCGCGGCGATTATCTGGATCGCTACCGCGACGTGTTGAAGGCGCCAAACGGGTTCAATCTATTTCTCAAGCGCGGCGCGTACTTCAGTGCGTGTTACTACGACTACGCCAACACCAAGACGGCTCCTGGACACGCCACGATAGGAACGGGCGCGTATACCGACGGACACGGCATCGGCAGCAACGAGTGGTGGGATTTGAGCCGCAATACCGACCGGGTGATCTCGTCGGTGGAAGATGAGCGGTACCGGGTGGTCGGGACATTTGACGATCTGCCGGTGCTGCCTCCGCCGGCGCCGAAGCCGAACGATCCTCGCATCGGATCTTCGCCTATCAATCTTAAGGCGACTACGCTCGGAGACGAAGTTCGGCTTGCGACTCAGGGGAAGGCAAAACTGTACGGCGTCTCGCTGAAGGATCGGGCGGCGATTCTGCCATCGGGCCAGACGGCGAATGCGGCGTTCTGGATCGACAATGCGACGGGGCGGTTTGTCACGTCGACGTACTACATGGCAAAGCTGCCGGATTGGGCGACGCAGTTCAACAAGGGACCGCGGATCGCCCAGGCCGTGAAGGAGGCCGGGCTTGAAGACACGACTCAGTTTTATGCGCTGGTTGGCCGCACGCCCGCAGCGAACAGCTATGAGCTGGACTTCGCCAGAGCGTTGATCGAAGGCGAGGGGATGGGCCAGCATGACGTGACCGATGTGCTGACGGTGAGCCTGTCGGCAAACGATATCGGGGGCCACCAGCTTGGACCTGACTCGGATGCGCAACGCGAGATGGTGGTCGGCCTGGACAGGGATCTGGACGGCTTCTTCAGCTATTTGGATAAGAAGGTCGGGCTGGCGAATGTGATGATCGCGCTGACTGCGGACCACGGGATCGCGCCAATTCCTGCGGCTGCGGCGAAGCTTGGGGTTGCGTCTGCTCGCTTGGACCTTGAAGCGTTCACAGCAGCGATCGATGCGATGTTGAACGCTCGGTTTTCTCCGGGCAAAAAAGTTGAATACTTCATGCCGACGCAGGAGTTGCCTTATCTCGCGCTGAATACCAAGGCGTTCGGCTCGGTCTCCGAGAAAGATGCAGAGGAGGCGGTGATCGCGGCGATTCCGGGTGCGATCAGAAACTTGAGCCCGTCGCCTTTGCCGCCGAACAGCCAGGCCATCCTTGAAGCGACACGCAAGTACCAGGAGAGCCGTGTCGATGCCGATCCTTCGATCTACTTCAGCCGCTCGCGCGCCGATCTTGCGGATGGAAAGATTCCGAATACCGAGTTTGGACGACGCATCGCGCACAGCTATACCGACCATGGCGGGTGGTATGTGATGGTCGTTCCGACTGCGTACCAGATGGAGTATCTGAACTCGAACCAGACGACGCATTTTTCGCCGTGGAGCTACGACCGGCATGTGCCGCTTGGCTTCTTTGGCGAGGAGTTTGTGCCTGGTTACTATCGTGAGTTGGTGGCTCCGGTGGATATCGCGGCGACCTTTGCTTCGATTCTTGGCGTCAATGCTCCTTCGGCCAGCGTTGGCCGCATATTGACCGAGGCGCTGCGTCCGTCGCCCAAGGAAACAATCGCGCATTGAGGAGCCGCTACACTGTAGGGATGGGAAGGAAAGCGGGACGGTGAGCGGGGAGCCACGTAGCAAAGGCGAGGGCGGCAAGGGTCCCGACATGCGCGTCACTGTTGCGGGCGTTGAGTTCCGTTCGCCTGTGATTGCGGCCAGCGGAACGTTTGGTTATGGGGTGGAGTTCGAGGACGTCGTTTCGCTCGATCGCATCGGCGGATTTGTGACCAAGGGGCTCTCGCGGGAGCCGATGGCGGGCAATCCTTCTCCACGCATCATCGAGACGGCCGCGGGGATGATCAACGCGATCGGGTTGCAGAATATGGGTGTGCATGCGTTCATTGCGGAGAAGCTTCCGAAGCTCCTCGGACTGAACGGCACGGTAGTGATTGCGAATGTCTTTGGCTTCACCATCGGCGACTGCCTCGAGGTGATCCAGGCCCTCAACGATGCAGCGGGCATCGCCATGTATGAGCTGAATGCGAGTTGCCCCAATACGAGTCATGGCGGCATGGTGTTTGGAACCGATCCGCCGGAGCTGTGGGAGTTGGTGGCTCGATGCAAGGCGGCGGCGCGGCGTCCTTTGATGGTGAAGCTCTCGCCGAATGTTACGGATATCGGTTTGATGGCACGGGTGGCAGAGGATGGTGGCGCCGACGCGGTTTCGCTGGTGAACACCTTCGTCTCTCTGGCGATCGACGTGGAGACGCGGCGTCCTCGCATCGCCAACATCACCGGCGGCCTTTCGGGGCCGGCGATCAAACCCATCGCCGTGCGCATGGTGCACGAAGCTTCTAAGGCAGTGAAGATTCCTGTGGTGGGAATGGGTGGAATTCTGCGCGCCGAAGATGCTGCCGAGTTCATGATGGCGGGCGCGACGGCCGTGCAGGTGGGAACGGCGAGCTATGCTGATCCGCGTGCGGTGGAGAACATTGCCAACGGTTTGAAGCGGTGGTGTGCGGCGCACGATGTCGCGCAGGTCAGCTCGCTTACGGGGTCCGCGCTGGTATGAGGGGCGAGCTCAGTCGATGGCTCTGCTGGCTTAGAATAGGGCAGTGATGATTGAACACAGTACTGCCTCCTCAGCTCCTCCAACCGATCTTCGCCCTATCCGCCGTGCTTTACTTTCCGTAACTGACAAGACAGGCCTGGTCGACTTTGCCCGTGTGCTCGCGTCCTTCGGCGTGGATCTGGTTTCGACCGGCGGTACGTCCCGCGCGCTGCGGGAGGCGGGCCTGCCGGTGCGCGATATCAGCGACCTGACGGGATTTCCGGAGATGCTCGATGGGCGGGTGAAGACGCTTCATCCGAAGGTCCACGGCGGCATACTGCACGTTCGCGATAACGCCGAGCACATGGCTTCGGTCGGAGAGCACGCGATCGAGCCGATCGACATGGTTGTGGTGAATCTGTACGCATTTGAAAAGACGGCGCAGCGCCCCGGCGTCTCCTTTGCCGATGTCATTGAAAATATCGATATAGGCGGCCCTTCGATGGTGCGGTCTGCGGCAAAGAACTTTTCAGATGTGGCGATCGTGACTTCAGCGGCTGACTATTCTTTGCTGGCGGACGAGATGACCGCGAACTCTGGCAGCCTGAGCCGGGGCACTCGCTGGCGGCTGGCAAAGGCGGCGTTTGCCACGACCGCTGCCTATGACGCGGGTATTGCGACTGCGCTTGAGAGCGTTGAAGCACCCATCGGCAAGGCGGCTTTTTCGCAGGAACAGCTGCCGCCCACGATTCGCGTCATCGATCCGCTCTTGCAGCCGCTGCGTTACGGCGAAAACCCGCATCAGAGGGCCGCCTTGTACACGGACGGCAGCGGCAAGGGCGTCGCGAACTCCAAGCAATTGCAGGGAAAGGAGTTGAGTTACAACAACATCGTCGATCTGGACGCCTGTTGGGAGCTGGTCAGCGAGTTCGATGAGCCGGCGGTCGTCATCATCAAGCACACCAATCCGTGCGGAGCGTCGACCGGCGCAACTGTGGTTGAGGCCTATCGTCGCGCGCTGGAGTCGGACCCGGTCTCGGCCTTTGGTGGCGTAATCGGCGTCAATCAAGAGGTCGATGCCGCGGCGGCAGAGGAGATCGCAAAGCTCTTCGTCGAGGCCATTGTGGCTCCATCGTTTACGCCGGGGGCATTGGAGCGCTTCGCGGCCAAGAAGAATCTGCGGCTGATCGAGATCTCGCCAGCGGAGACACCACGTGTACTCAAGCAGGTATCGGGCGGGTTGCTGGTGCAGGATGCCGATCGGCTCCGCATCAGCGAGGCTGAGCTTCGGATCGTCACACAGCGCAGGCCGACGGCGGAGGAGACGCGTGCGTTGCTCTTTGCCTGGAGGGTGTGCAAGCACGTCAAATCGAACGCGATCGTCTATGCGCGGTTCAGCGACGGCCACGGCCAGACGGTCGGGGTTGGCGCCGGGCAGATGAGCCGGGTGGACGCAGCCCGGTTTGGCGCGATGAAGGCGATTCTTCCGCTCAAGGGGACGGTTGCCGCATCGGACGCCTTTTTCCCGTTCCCCGACGGCCTGGAGACCATCGCAGAGGCGGGCGCTACGGCGATTATTCAGCCCGGAGGCTCGGTGCGAGACGCCGAGGTCATCGCGGCCGCCGACCGGCTTGGCGTGGCCATGGCCTTTACCGGGGTCAGGCATTTCCGGCACGGATAAATGCTGCTTTTTTGAGAAAATGACGGCTATAATCTCTGCTATGCTGTGCAATCGGCCAGTTTCTGCCGCCTGCATCCAAACCGCAGGCGCCCTCGTCTAACCAGTTGTCTGGCTGTATGTAACGCTATCGGCTTCCATTCCGTCGGCACAGGAAATTACAACTCATGACTCTCCTTTCGCGTGCCTCCTCTTTTCGTCACTTTCGGTTGATTCCTGTCGGCGCTTTGCTTTTTGCGGCCCACACGATGGTGGCGCAGGCCCCGGCCGCTACGACGAAGCCGTCTGCACCCGCGACAGTCCCTGACCGTGCCGCTTCGTACTACCACTATGGTCTGGCCCGCCTCTACGAAGATATGGCTGTAAACGCAGGCCGGTCGGACTATGCGACCCAGGCGGTGGAGCAGTACAAGCTGGCGCTGGATGCCGATCCGAACTCGCGCCTGTTGCAGGATGGTCTGGCGGATCTCTACTTCAAGATCGGCCGCATCCGTGAGGCGGTCACGGCCGCGCAGGACCAGGTCAGCAAGTATCCCAACGACATTGAAGCGCACACTCTCCTGGGCAAGGTGTACCTGCGATCGCTCGGGGACATGCAGAGTGCGCAGTCGGGCCAGATGCTGCAGTTGGCAATTGGAGAGTACGAGAAGCTCGCTCAGCTGAAGCCAAACGATGTGGAGACGCACCTTCTGCTGGGGCAGCTTTATGGCCTGAACCACGATTCGGCCAAGGCGGAGGCGCAGTTCAAGCTGGCGCAGGGGATCGACGCAAACTCGGAGGAAGTTGCGCTGAATATGGCGCGGCTGTACAGCGAGCAGGGTGATCCGAAGCGTGCAGCCGAGGTGCTCAGTGCGATTCCGGTCGATGACCGCTCGCCTCGCATTGAGTTCGCCCTTGGCGCCAGCTACGAGCAGATGAAGAAGAATAAGGACGCGATCGCTGCCTATCACCGCGCGCTCGAGATGGAGCCCGACAATCTGGATACAGAACGCGGTCTCGCCAATGCATTGCTTGCGGAGGGTCAGCTTGACGAAGCGCTGAAGGTGCTCACCGGTATCGTCGCGGCGGAGCCACAGGATGCGCAGTCGCAGGTTCACATCTCCGAGATTCAGCGGCGTCAGGGACATTACGACGAGGCGCTGAAGACCCTGGAGAAGGCGAAACCGCTGGCGCCCGACTCGCTCGAACTGACCTACAACGAAGCTCTGATCTACGATGCGCTGGGCCGCTACGATGACGCGACCGGTGTGCTCACCAAACTCGTGACTGACACGGAACGCGCAGACGGCAAGTACTCGGATGGCGAAAAGGCCAATCGCTCCATCTTTCTCGATCGGCTTGCCATCATCTATCGCGAGGAGAACAAGACCGCCGAGGCCGTCGCTGCTTATAAGCAACTGTTGGCGCTGGGCGGCGACTACGTCAAGAGCGCTTACTCCGGGCAGATCGACGCCTACCGTGATGCGCACCAGTGGAAAGAGGCTACGGCCGTTGCTGCTCAGTTGGCGAAGGCGCTGCCGAGCGACCACGCGGTTCAGCTGATGTATGCCGGCCAACTCGCGGATACAGGTCAGGTGGACCAGGGGGTCGCGCTGGCAAAGGCCCAGCTCGCAGCGGCGAAGGGTGCACCCGATGAGCGGGATGCGCATCTGGCGCTGGCGACGATCTACACGCGCCTGAAGCGCTGGCAGGATGCCGCAAGCGAGTTGAACAGCGCCGAAGCTCTGGCGACCAAACCCGACGAAAAGCTGTATGTGTATTTTCTGCGGGGCTCGCTCTACGACCGTCAGAAGCTGTACGACGATGCGGAGGCGCAGTTCCGGAAGGCTCTGGCCATCGATCCACAGAACCCCACTGTCTTGAACTACCTTGGCTATATGTTTGCCGACCGCGGCGTGCGGCTGCCGGAGGCTCTCACCCTGATTCGCAAGGCAGTCGAGCTCGATCCGCAGAACTACGCGTTTCTCGACTCGCTCGGATGGGTGTACTTCAAGTCCGGTCAATACGCGCTGGCGGAAGAAAATCTGCGCAAGGCGAATGAGCGGAGTAATGCGGATCCCACCGTTCACGATCACCTCGGAGAGGTCTACGAGAAGACCGGCAATCTGAAGCTGGCTGTAGCGCAATGGGAGCGGTCGATGACCGAGTACGCAAGTTCGCTTCCGGCGGATGCCGATCCTGCCGATGTTTCGAAGGTCCAGCACAAGCTTGAGAATGCCCGGGTAAAGCTGGCGAAGTTCGCAGGAACTCCAGGCAAACAGTGACGGTCCTCGCCACCGCCTAAGACACCCTGACGGCGTCTGCCTTTACACTTAAAACTGACCATGGCATTCGATCTTCATCGATGCGCGGTGCCCGGAGATCCGGATGATCTCCTTTTGACCCGCGTCTATCCCGCGCCATTGCGTTCTGCGCGTACGCCCTTCCAGCGGGATCGCGAGCGCATTGTGCAGGCGCGTGCGTTCCGGCGCCTTGCGGGGAAAACGCAAGTATTTACCAGCCGGGCGTCCGATCACTTCCGCAGCCGCCTGACCCACACAATGGAAGTCGCACAGATCGCCCGGGCGGTTGCTGCTACGCTTGGCCTGAACGAAGATCTGGCGGAGACGCTGGCGCTGGTTCACGACATCGGCCATCCGCCCTTTGGACACGCCGGTGAGCGCGCACTGGACCGCTGCCTCCAACGGCATGGCCGGCGCTTCGACCACAATGTCCATGCACTGCGCATCGTCGAGCACTTCGAGCAGCGTTACGCCGCGCACCGGGGGCTCAATCTCACGCTGGGCGTTCGTGAAGGCATCATCAAGCACTCGCGCGACTACAGTCTCGAGCAGCATCCGGAACTCGCCGAATATCTGCTGGACGAGCGGCCGCCGCTGGAGGCGCAGTTGATCGACCTTGCCGACGAGATCGCCTACCTCACCGCGGATCTCGACGATGGCGTGGAGTCGGGCCTGCTCGAGATCGGCCGCATTCGCGAGCACGTCGATATCCTCGGGCGCTGCTATCGCCAGGTCGAAAGACAGCATAGTGGCGTCGACGAAAAATTCCTCTTCAATGAGGCGTTGCAGCTGATGCAGAACATCCTCACCGACGATCTGATGGAGACGACGGCACGGAACGTCCTGGCGATCGGGGCAGAATGCCTGGCTGATGTTCGCCTGCATCCGGCGCGGCTGGCACGCTTCTCTCCCCAGGTCGAGGCGGAGCGTCTGCAGGAGAAGCGTTACCTCTACGACACGCTCTACACCTGCGAACCTCTCGAAACGGAACACGAAAAGGCGGAGGAGGTTGTTACGGCACTCTTCGACCATTGGATCAATGATCCCGAGGAACTGCCCGTAAGCCACTTCGAAGAGGTAGAGAACCAAGGGTTGGCACGTGTCGTGGCCGACTACATTGCCGGCATGACGGACAGCTTCATCCTGCTGCAATACGCCCAGATTAAACGCGCTCTTCCGCGCTAGCGGCTTTCGCAGGAATAAAGGCAAACTGCCGGTTCCGAACGGCGGTACACTTTCAGGCACATGAACTTCAGCCCCGCCAACATCACGGCGCTTGTGATTGCTGCCAGTTTCGCGGCAGGGCTGAATATCTATGCGACGGTTCTGACCCTCGGCGTCCTCGCGCGGACGCAGTGGGTTGCGCTGCCGCCTGGACTCGACTCGCTTGGCCATACCTGGGTTCTTGTGGTCTGCGGCATTATGTTCGCCATGGAGTTCGTCGCGGACAAGATTCCCGCCTTCGACATGGTGTGGAACGCGCTGCATACTTTCATTCGCGTTCCTATCGCAGCGCTTGTGGCCTATCACGCCAGTTCGCAACTGACGCCGCAGATGCAGCTTCTGGCAACGGCGATCGGTGCCGCTATTGCGTTGGCAGCACATAGCTCGAAGACGGCTGTGCGTGCGGCCGTGACGCCCAGCCCGGAGCCGGTCTCCAACATTGCCTTGAGTACGACAGAAGATGCCGTTGCGATAGGATTGACGTGGTTTGCCACTCACCATCCGGTCATCGCAGCCTCGATCGCGCTGATCTGTTTGTCGGCGGCCATCCTCGCCGCACGAGCGCTTCTGCGAGCGATACAAAGACCGCTCCGGAGGCTTTTCGGCACGGAACAAGAAGCAGGAACCCACCACCTAAATCTCTAATCTAGAGATAGGTCGAGGAGATCTCAGAATACGTTCGAGATTTCTGATCAGCTGATTTTGGTCTAGCGCACCTGCGGCATCTGGATTTGAAACAGCTTCGCCGGGTCCAAATAACTGCCCTCCCACCGTACGCCAAGGTGCAGATGAGGACCGGTAGCCCGGCCCGAGGCACCGCTGAGCGCGATGATCTGGCCGCGACGAACCTTCTTGCCCGCGGCTACTTCAATCTTCGACAGGTGCATATAGATGCTCATCAGCCCGAGTCCGTGATCGATGATCACGCAACCTCCCTCGTAATACAGCGGCCGCGCCAGGACAACACGACCGGAGTTGATCGCTGCCACGGGGGTTCGCATCTTCGCCCGATAGTCGAGACCGCGATGAACGCTGTCGAGCTTGCCGTTGAAGATGCGTTGATTGCCGAAGGAATCGGATTGCGGCGCGAGATGCAGTGGCGGACGAAAGTCTCCCGACCACTCCGGCTTCGGGGCCGACTTGGCAAAGGCTTTATCCTTCACGACCTTGTCGGCGGCGATTTTTTTCAGAGCCGCGGCGTTAGGCTCGACAAACTTATCCGGCACGTTCAGCGGTACTTTTTCGTAGGGCGCCTCCTCGACGCTGACGTCCTTGCGCAGGGTTTTGTGCGTGCCATCTTTCAGAGTCACGTCGATGGTGAGAGGGTATTCGCCTGGATGCACTTCAATGTCCACGCCTGCGAGCGCGAACCAGGTTCGGTGATCAGCGTTGGCAAAGAACACCACCGAATGCCCCTGCCACTTGCCAGCGACCGCCGACGCTTTCTCATGCAACTCGACAGTGATGAGGCAGGGCGCTCCATTGGACAGCGATTCCGGTGCAAGGCTTACCGAGTCGCGTGCAATTGTGTCGCGGCACACGGCGGCGCGCGCTGCGAAGAGAATCATGGCCGCGAGCGCGAAGACTCGCAGGTGTTTACCGATTGCAGTGGAAGGCATGAGAACAGCGTAAGGCACAAAGAAGGTTTCCCGCGAAGCAAAATCGCAATCTGTCTGCTCCGCAACCCGGCACGCAGGAACGGGCTCGTCGCAGTGATATTCTAGGCAAATATACGGTAGGAACGAGGCACACAGCTTTTCATGTCCAACCCAGGAAATCCAGAGAACGACCCCACCTTCGAACCGGCAATCGATTCCACCGAACCGAACGAATCTTTCCAGGCGATCCTTTCGCAGTTCGAGCAGAGTCACTCGCGGCGGTCAGGCGAGGGCGGCAGGCAGATATCGGGAACGGTCGTTGCGGTCTCGGCTGAGTATGTCTTCGTCGATATCGGCTACAAGACCGAAGGTGTCCTGCCTATAGCATTGTTCGCCGATGCGAAAGAGACGGTAGAACCGGGGACCAGGCTGCAGGTGTCGGTGAAGGGGCGCAATGAAGAGGGCTATTACGAGCTCTCGCGCCTGCGGGTGGAGCAGCCCAAGGACTGGAGTGCGCTGGAGCAGGCGTTTGCGGACAAGACGGTCATCTCCGGCACCGTGACCGCTGTAGTGAAGGGTGGCCTGACGGTGGACGTCGGCGTGCGCGCGTTTATGCCGGGCTCGCGCAGTGGCGCCCGCGATGCTGCCGAGATGGAGCGGCTCGTGGGCCAGGAGATCCGCTGCCGCATTATCAAGCTGGATGCGGCGGAGGAGGACGTGGTCGTCGACCGCCGTGCCGTCGCCGAAGAGGAAGACCGCTCGACGAAGGAGCGCCGCTACTCCGAGATCAGGGAGGGCGATCTAGTTTCAGGCACTGTGCGCAGCCTGACGGACTACGGAGCGTTCGTCGATATCGGCGGCGTGGATGGTCTTCTGCACATCAGCGATATTGCATGGAGCCGCATCGAGAAGCCAGCCGATGTGTTGACGGTCGGGCAGCAGATCGACGCAAAGGTGCTGAAGATCGAGCCGGCAGGCAAGCGTATCTCGCTCGGCCTGAAGCAGTTGCAACCGCATCCCTGGGACGCTGTCGCAGGGAAGTACGCTGCCGGCGAGCGCGTGCGCGGCAAGGTGACGCGGGTTACCGACTTCGGAGCGTTTGTCGAACTGGAGCCCGGTATTGAAGGGATGGTTCATCTCTCGGAGATGTCGTGGGCCAAGAAGGTCAGGAAGCCAGGCGATATGGTAAAGCCGGGCGATGTCGCCGAGGTCATGATCCTGGGCGTGAATGCGGCGGAGCGGCGGATGTCGCTCGGGTTGAAGCAGACGCTTGGCGATCCGTGGGCGGATGCATCGGAGAAGTTCGCGGTCGGCTCGCAAGTGGAGGGGCCAGTCACCAGCTTCACCAAGTTCGGCGCGTTCGTGCAGCTGGCCGAAGGTGTTGAGGGCATGATCCACGTCAGCGAGATCAGCGCGGAGAAGCGCATTGAGCGGCCGCAGGATGTGCTTCGCGCCGGTCAGGTGGTAAAGGCGAAGGTACTCGACGTCGACAAGGAAAAGCGACAGCTCCGGTTGAGCATGAAGCAGCTAGTGCCGACTGGTCTCGACGAATACATCGCCGAGCGCAAGGTGGGTGAGGTCGTGACGGGCCGCCTTATTGAGATCGCGGGCGAGCAGGGAACCGTCGAACTGGGAGAAGGGATCCATGCGCAGGCACGGCTGACTCTGGAGGCCGCGGCGAAAGAGCAAATCCAGGGTGGGGCCGTGGACCTATCGTCGATCAGCGCAATGCTGGCCTCGCGGTGGAAGAATGGACCCTCTGCCAGTGAGGCGAAGGCCGAGCCGGTCCGCACCGGCCAGATTCGAAGCTTTCGTATCACGATGGTCGATCGTGGGGCGAAGAAGGTGAAAGTGCAACTGGTGTAAGGAATTAGCCGGACTTCGTCTGATGGCGGGGAATGCAACAAAACGGTCGCTTCATCCGTCCAACGTATGTCTGTATTTCGGCTTCCTGCGCCAAATCCCTGCTAGCCCTGCGATATATTAGATTAAACGTGCACAACCCAAGCTCAAGACCGAAGATGCGAGCCGCGTGGAGACTTCTTCTCTCCCTGCTGTGCCTCTCTCTGGTTGTTGCCTGCGGGACGATTCAGGTTGTTCACGTTCATCCGCAAGGAGATATCTCCCACCCGGACTGCGCACTCTGCGCCACCGCACATGTAACCGTGCAGTTGGCCGAGACATCCGTCACGTTGCACCACGTCGCGCCGGTCAGATCGGTCGTCGAGGCGTTTGTTGCGCCGGGTCCGACCCAGACCCTTTCCACGTTTGCACTCTTCACCCGACCACCGCCTGTTGACTTTGTTCTCGCTTAGAACATCGTCAAAAAAACCAGGTTGAAATTCAAGGGGGTTGTATATGCATTCGTCATTGCGGCGCACTATAAGCGTCTTCTTTTTTATTCTTTCTGTGTTCGGGTCAGTCTCGAAGCTTTCTGCCCAGTCCAATTCAGGCGTCGTCAGTGGAACCGTAACCGACCCTATCGGCGCCGTGCTCCCCGGAGCGGTCGTTTCAATCTTAAACCCAGTCAGCGGCTATTCCCGATCGATGGTTACCGATTCCGGCGGGCACTTCCAATTTACAAATCTCCCGCTCAACTCGTACCACGTGACGGCAACGGCTAAAGGGTTCGCGCCTGTCGCGCAGGATGCCCATGTAACTTCGTCGATCCCCCAGACCATAACAATCCCTATGAAGGTCGAGGGATCGTCAACCACGGTCACCGTGGAAGCCGAAGATCTGGTGAGCAATGACCCGACCGCACACACAAATATCGACCGCAACTTGTTCGACAAGCTGCCGCTTGAGAGCCAGTCTTCTTCGCTCAGCTCGCTTGTCACGCTGGCCTCTCCCGGTGTCGCCGCCGATTCCAACGGTCTCTTCCATGGTCTTGGCGACCACGCCTCGAACTCGTTCTCTGTAGACGGACAGCCGATCACCGATCAGCAGAGCAAGGTGTTCTCCAATCAGATCCCGTCTAATGCGATCCAGTCGATTGAGGCGATCCCTGGGGCCCCGCCCGCCGAATACGGCGGCAAGACCAGCCTCATCATCAACGTAACCACCCGCTCGGGCCAGGGCTCGACTACCCCGCACGGGAGCGTCACGGGTTCTTACGGATCGTTCGGCTCCGCGACCGGAGGCTTCGATCTTTCCTATGGCGGCAAAAACTGGGGAAACTTCGTTGAAATCGATGGTCTGAACTCTGGCCGGTTTCTTGATGGTCCCGAGTTTTCTGTCTTCCATGACAAAGGCAACGAACTCAACTTCTTCGACCGCATCGACCGCAGCTTTACACCCAATGATTCGATTCATCTGAATCTCAACTACACGCGCTCCTGGTTTCAGACTCCGAACACCTTCGACAATTTGAATGTCACCAATGTCGTGAGCGGAGGTTCAACCAGCAACCCGATCTTCGGCAATGTGGGAAACACAGATCAGCGCGCGAAGATCGAGACTTATGACATCGCTCCCCTCTACACCCATGTGATTGGCTCAAAGGCTATCTTCAACTTCGGCGGCTTTGTCCGGCGAGACGCCTTCAACTACTATCCCAGCAACAACCCGTTGGCGGATCTTGGCCCGATCCAGAGTCAGACAATCAGCCAGAACCGGACCCTGCTGAATACAGGCGTACGTTCCGATTATTCCATTGCGACGGGTAGGCACAACATCAAGATCGGAGCTCTCTACCAGCAGACCTTTCTGCGTGAAAGAGATCAACTCGGCCTCATCAACTCGACGTCAAACTCACCATGTGCAGACGCGAACGGCGCCGCGCTTCCCGGCTTCACGGATCCTTCGCAGTGTGCTGCGGCAGGCGCCTTTTCCAATGATCCGTCCGTTGGGGGCACATTCAATCCAGTCCTGCTTCCATTCGACCTTACCCGTGGGGGAACCAACTTTAACTACTTCGGCCATACAGACG
>JAOAPF010000228.1 GCA_025462755.1 Edaphobacter sp. | reverse complement strand
TTGGGGCGAAGCACCTGCAGAAGCGGCAGGGGCTTGGATTCCAGAGCGAGAAGGAAGACATGGTGATGGACAAGATGGAGGAGCTGGTTCGCGGCGAGGTGAAGCGGACGTTCAATCCGGAGTTCCTGAATCGCCTGGATGAGATCATCATTTTTACGTCGCTGTCGGATGCGGACCTGATGCAGATTCTCGAATTGCTGGTGCAACAGTTGAATACCAATCTGGTGCATAAGGCGATCACGATCTCGGTGACCGATGATGCCAAGAAGTGGATCATCCAGAAGACGGCTGCAGACCGGACGTATGGTGCGCGGCCTCTGCGGCGGGCGCTGCAGCGGTTTGTCGAGGATCCTCTTTCGGAGGCGCTGATCGGCGGCGGGATTGTCGAACGGCCTGCTTTCCTCGAGGTGTACATGGAGAACAATTCGCTGTTCTATCGGCCGATTTCGGCGGACGGCGAAGAGAAGATGGCGGGGCTGGCACTTACTGCGGTGTAGTCCTTCCCTTCACCAGAAGAAACTTGCGCCCCGGCTGATCGCCGGGGCGTATTGTTTTGGTGGAGGATTTCTGCTTTATGGATCGTCGTGAATTTGCAGCTTTGCTGCCAGCTTTGCTGGGTGGTTCGGCTTTGGCGCCGGAGGGAGTGGAGGCTCAGTACAGCTTGTCTGGCTTGGGTGGGATTCAGTCGGGTGTGTACAAACCGATGCCGTCGAAGGCCGGATCGCAGGAGGGGCACTCTTCAAGCCACTACGTCACGGGCATGTTGAAGGCGGGATATATTCGGCTGGAGATGCATGAGTCGACGATCCAGGCAGGGGCGGAGCATGAGCCGGTTGGGACGCGTTTGCACAGCGAGATTTGGCTGGTGCGCGAGGGGACGGCGGAGTTGACGACGAATGGTGTGGCGCGAACGATGGTGGCGGGGGATGTCGGGGTCTGCTGCGCGGGAGATAAGCACTTCATCGCGAATACGAGTGATAAGCCGGTGACTTATTTCGTGGTGACGGTGGGGCCTCCTGAGTAGCGGCGGGAGAGCCGGGGCAGGCCTCCGTTAGCTCCCGGGCAAAAGCAAAGGCCTGAGAGTATTGGTTGAAAGGTCCGAGCGGTCAGGGTGAGTGGGGTTCTTCGGGGTCCTTCACTGCGTTCAGGATGACAGCAGGAACTTGCAACGGCAAAGACGGCTAATCTCCAATCCCAACTACATACGTTCACTTTGAACTCACGAAGGCTATAGTTTCACTTTGAACTTACGAAGGCTGGGACTGGGACTGGGGCTTTGGCGGGCTTGCGGGTGAGGAAGTAGGTGAGGAGGATGGCGGCGCCTATGGCTCCTAGTACGGCGTCGGTGGCGGCCAGGCCTCTTGGGCCCCAGATCTTGCCACCTCTTCCGTCCAGCGCTGTCATGTAGACGACGGGAACGTTGCCTAGCGAGTTGATGATGGAGTAGCGGCCGCAGCCGCTTCTGCCGGATTGACCGAGGAATTCGAGCACGACTGCGGTGAATAACGCGTAGGCGGCGCCGATGGTGAAGAGATAGAGGGTCGCTCCGATGAAGTATGTCGATGGACTGAGTGGACCGAGCCACAGGATGAGGAGAAGCGCTTCGTTCAGGAGGCAGACTGAGAGATAGCCGACCGATGCTCGGACCCGGGCTGGGATGAGGGTGGCTGCGAGTGAGCCTGAGGCAGTAAGGAGGGCTCCGGCGAGACCGTTCATCCATGCCATTTGCTGGCCGCTGACGTGGTAGTCCTGGGCGATGCCGGGAAGGAGGCCGATGAGGGCTCCGCTGGCCATCGGAAAGAGCATCATCAAGGTGTAGGGAATGGCTCGCCAGCGGAAGAAGGTGGCTTTGAACTCGTGCCAGATGCAGGTGAAGGTTTCTCCGATTCCCTGCTTCTGCTCGGGGGGTTGCTCCGGAGCTGCGAAGGCGGCGAGGGACGGGAGGGCGATGAGGGCTGCTGCGATCCATCCGAGAGGGCCCATGCCCATTCGCTCGGCGAGTCGGGCGAGAACGAAGACGCCGAGAGCACCGAAGGCAAGCGCTCCGGCCTGATAGACGCTGCTGGCTTTGCGGCGGTTCGCTTCGCTGCGAAGGGTGCCCATGATTCCTCCGCAACCGGAGACGATTAACTGGCCGAAGCACGCGCTGAGAAACATGAGTGCAACTGCTGCCGGGCTGTCGAGTCTGCTGCCGTGGAAGGCAGCCGCCAGGGTGAGGGCCGAGCCTATGGCTCCGACCATAAGCCAGGTGCGGCGGCGAATCCAGAAGTCGGTGATGGGACTCCAGAGGAAGTAGATGGTCTGGGGGAGGATGAGGAGCGCGATGATCTGGGAGCTTCGTCCGATGCCGACACCTTGCCGGCGGAGCAGATAAGAGAGGACGCCGCTGATGATGCCGAAGGCGAGGACTGCATTCGGGGCGATGAGAAGGCCGAAGAGCCAGGGACGTTCTTTTGTGGTGGAAGGGTTCAGGCCTGCGGCTTGCTCCAGGTCGGCTTGTTGCATGCGAATGACGTTAGCATGTCAGTCGTGATTTCTGTCCTGAGATTAAAGGAGAAAACCCCGAAGTACACGGGGTTCTCGGGAGCGGTGGGGTGAGTCAGACGAGAGATTGGGCGCTTTTCACGGCGCTTTGCACGACATCGCTGGCTTTGTCGACCGCGTTGACGAGAGGACCGCGGGTGCGTTTGATCGCCTTTTCCGTCTCTTTGCTGAGGCGCTCTGCCTGTTCCTTGAGGTAGTTTGCTGCATCTTCGAGGTAATCGCTTGCGTCCTCGACGCCTTTGCGAAGTTGCTTGCGCGTTTTGACGCCGGTTTGCGGAGCGTAAAGGAGAGCGATTGCAGCTCCTGCGGTGACGCCGATTCCGAAAGCGAACCAATAATTTTTTGCGCTCATTGTGACGTTTCCTCGTGCCTTATCAGGCTTGTCGGTTTAGATTCGTGTGGATTGCGATTGGTTGGTTATTCTATACGGTTTCAAGTGAATGCGTTAGCGGTCGAGCAGGTTTCAGACGGTCAGGCCCGCCAGTTCCCTTGCCCGCAAGAATATGCGGGTGAACATGGTGCGATTTAGGCGGCCAGTGTTGGTGTTTCGCAGGGATGGGTGGTACGTGGCGAGAAGATGCAGGCGGTTGGGGAGAAGATATTGGGCTCCGTGGGCGAAGCGGTATTCGGATTTGCGCGTGATTACGCCCGTGTTCAGAAGGAAGGCGAGGTAGCCGTCGAAGGCGATCTTTCCGAGGCAAACGACAACACGGACACGGGGCAGGGATTGGATTTCAGCGGCGAGATGGGTGCCACAGTTGCGAATCTCCTGGGGGTCAGGCTTGTCGCCGGGCGGGGCGCAGCGAACGACGGAGGCGATCCAGGCATGGCGAAGCTTCAGGCCGTCTTCGCGGGCGATGGCGCGAGGTTTGGTGGCGAGGCCAAGCTCGTGGAGGACGGGGTACATGAAGTCGCCTGAGCCGTCTCCGGTGAAGGGGCGGCCGGTGCGATTGGCTCCATGGGCGCCGGGGGCGAGGCCCAGGATGAGGATGCGGGCGCGGGGGTCTCCAAAGCCTGGGACGGGGCGGGACCAGTAGGTCTGATCGATGTAGGCGCGACGTTTGGTTTCGCCTATGCCGCGGCAGTAGTCCCGGAGACGGGGGCAGCGCTCACAGGTGATGATGGACTGATGAATCTGCTGGAAGAGCTGAGACGTAGTCTGTGCGAAGGAGGATGTCACTGCATCCCATGATAGTAGGAATGAGGCGAAGGCGTTCCCCGGGCGAAGCTGGTGTTTCCGTAGAATGATTCAGGACCAGAGTGTAAAGGACCGGGGCGAGTTGGAAGGGCGTAGATTTGGAAGACCCAAGGCTTAGCAGAATGTACTGGGCGCTCCTGACGCAGGGAGTTAGCCGGTGGCGAAGAAAGATATGGCATGCGGCGGTTATGCGCTCGGGCATGCTGACGTTCCTGGTTCTGTTGTTTGTGCTGGGGGGGTTGACCTTCGGTTGGCGGGAGCACAGGCTGGGACAGTTTGCGCAGCTGAAAAAAGAGCTGAATTCGCGGCCGGTGAGGGATGTGACGGCACGTCCCGGGGGCCAGGATGTCGTACAACTACAACGTTCGCAGATAGCGGGCGGCAATGGTCCGGAGTTTCTCTCGGCGACGCTGCTTCCCGGCCGCGGGATGAATCTGCTGCAGATTACGGCGTATCTTCCGCAGCGGGGAGAGGTGAATCTGCTGGCGTCTCCTCCGCTGCAGGAGGCGGCAAAGATCTTGAGCGGGACCGGAGCAGATGCGAATGGGGCGAAAAGCCTGTCGATGGGAGCGGCGGTCGAGATGCCGTGGGCGGGCCGGATCTCGGGGGTGAGCACGCCGGATGGAAGAAACCTAAGCACGATATGGCATGGAAACCGCTTCATCCTGCCGACGGACGCGAAGGACAGCGATGGAGTCGCTGGTGTGGTGGCTGCCGGCGGTTTGCTGCTGAAACAGCCCTCCGATTCGGTCAACACGAACGTGATGCCGGATGGCGGAGAGGCGCAGGCTACGTATCGTCCGGGCAACTTCGACGGTCATTGGCCATCGCAGACAGAGGTTACGACGACGGTTGCGCTGAGCGGCAAGTCCATCATGATGAAGATCGTCGCGCGGAATACAGGCAATTCTGCCGAGCCGATGGGAATAGGGTGGCATCCCCGGTTTGCGGTTCTGGGCGGGCATCGCGCCCAGATGATGCTGCGACTGCCGGAAGGGCTTCGAGTGGAGGTGAAGGATCGCCGCTCAGGCGAGCTGAGCGGGAACCTTCTGCCGGTTGACAAGACCGAGTACGACTTTACCGGCCGGATTGGTGCGCAGCTTGGGGCGCTGAACCTTGACGACAGCTTTGTTCACCTGCGGACGAGCTTGCTGGAGAGCGGGCCGATGGCGGAGTTGCGCGATCCGGAGAATGATTATGGCCTGCGTATCACGGCGATGACATCGAACATCAAAGCGATACGGGTGTATGCGCCTTTGGACGGATCCTATATTTCGATCGAGCCGCAGACTAACTATGACGACCCGTTTGGACACCAGTGGCCGCGGGACGAAGACACCGGAATGGTGGTGCTGCAACCGGGGCAATCGATGCAGTGGCAAGTTCGGCTGCAGATATTTTCGTTGAGCTCGACCGATTCGGGCATCGTTCGGGAGCCGTGATGCGAACTCGGATGATTGTTTTGAGAGTGCAGCGGCTGTCTCGGGAGAGTGAGGCGCGGCGCGAGGTTTGACCCTCTTTACCAAGCCTCGTACAGTAGTAGATGAGCATAGCCGCGCTCGAAGCGCATAGGCATGGGCGCGGCAGACACAAACGTTTCGTGGAAGGCATGGATTTGACCCCGACTGAGATGACAGACACAAATGAGGCTGCAGAGCAGCAGTCCGAAGTAGCGAATACACACGAGCATGATCATGCGCATGAGCACGAACATGAGCACACGCATCAGCATGCTCCTTCGCTGAACCCTGAATTGACCCGAGAGATTGAAGTCGAGGTTGGAGCGGACGAGGTATCGAAGAGCTTCAAGACAGTGGTGAAGCGATATCAGAAGCTGGCACGGATTCCCGGTTTTCGCGCAGGCAAGGTGCCGGAGACGCTGATCCGGTCGAAGTTTGCGAAGGAGGTTCGCCAGGAGGTTCTGGAGAGCCTGGTTTCGGAGCGGTTCCGGAAGGCGATCACTGAGCAGAAGCTGCGCCCTGTGTCGGAACCGCAGCTGCTGGACATGCAGTTGTTGGACGGACAGCCTCTGAAGTTCAAGGCTGCATTTGAAGTTGGCCCGGAGATCGATATCACGGGTTACGACAGTGTTCGTGTGGCGAAGCCGGATGCTGTTTTGACCGACGAGGAGTACTCGGCGGAGTTGAACCGGGTGCTGGATAGCCACGCGACCGTGGAGCCGGTCGAAGAAGATCGTGCGCTGGTCGATGGCGACTGGGCTGAGATTCAGTTTCGCGGCGAGGTGAAGGACCTGGCGCAGACCGTGACGGAGGAAGGCGTTCAGAATGCATCGACATCTCCGACGCAGGCGCCGATTACTGGCGAGGATGTCCTGATCGAGATTGGCGGCAAGAACACGTTGGCTGCTTTCAACGATGCGCTCCGCGGCGCGAAGGCGGGGCAGGAGCTGAAGTTTGAGGTGGATTATCCGGCTGACTTCGGCGAACGGCGGCTTGCGGGACAGACGGTGAGCTACGACGTGACCGTGAAGGGTATCAAGCACAAGAGCTATCCGGAGCGGGATGTGGAGTTTGCCAAGCAGCTCGGCAACTATGAGAGCTGGGATGAGTTTGAGACGAAGCTGCGCGAGCATGCGTCGGATCGCAAGAAGAGTGCTCTCGACAATGGAGCGAAGGACAAGATGCTTGGCGAGTTGATTGAGCGGTTCCAGTTCCCTGTTCCGGAGTCGTTCGTGCAACAGCAGATCGAAGCGCGGCTGGATCGCGGGTTGCGTGCGCTGGCACAACAGGGCATGTCGGTGGAGGATATGCGGAAGCTGGACTTCGTTCGGCTGCGCGAGGCACAGCGCGACCAGGCGATCAACGAAGTGAAGGCTTCGATGGTGCTGGACCGGATTGCCGAGGTTGAGGGCGTGACGGTGAGCGAGGAAGATGTCGACCGGGAGCTGCTGATGCTCTCGATCCAGTCGCGGGAGCCTTTGGAGGCTTTGCGTGAGAGGCTGTCTAAGGACGGCGGCCTGGACCGGATTCGCGAGCAGATGCGGCGGGAGAAGACAGGAAGCGTGCTCTACGAGAAGCTGGCTTCGTAGACAAAAACTTAACTGTGTAGATTAGAACTTAAACCATCTTGTTTAAATGATTTATAGAAAGAGAGCGTCATGGGATTAGTACCGATGGTGATCGAGCAGACGAGCCGGGGCGAACGCGCCTACGACATCTACAGCCGTCTGCTGCGCGACAACATCATTTTTCTGGGCACACCGATCGATGACAACATCGCCAATGTGATCATTGCGCAGATGCTGTTTCTGAGCGGCGAGGACCCGGAGAAGGATATTCAGCTGTACATCAATTCGCCAGGTGGTTCGATTACTGCCGGCCTTGCGATTTACGACACGATGCAGTACATCAAGAACGATGTAGTGACGTTCTGCATCGGGCAGGCAGCGAGCATGGGCGCGTTTCTGTTGATGGCGGGCAAGAAGGGCAAGAGATTCGCGCTGCCGAATTCGCGCATCCTGATTCATCAGCCTTCGATGGGCGGATTGAGCGGACAGGCTACCGATATCGATATTCATGCGCGGGAGATTCTGCGGATTCGCGAGATTACGAACAAGCTGATGAGCGCCAGCACGGGCCAGACGCTGGAGCGGATTGAGCGTGACGTGGAGCGCGACTTCATCATGACGGCCGCGCAATCGAAGGAGTACGGCATCATCGACGACATTATCGATCGGCCGCGGACATAGTTGCGCTGCGTCAACTTCGCGTGGTTAAGTTACTGAAGAGCCCAGACCTAAAGGTCTGGGCTCTCTAATATCGGCGATGATACGCACGTCTATGACCATTTCGAGGTACAGCAGCTGATACCTCTAAACATGTTTGCAAAAACGAAACGGGTGTAAACTTAATTTGTAGTGGTGTTTGCGCGGACCACCAGGAGCTGTCGTATCTATGAAAACGTCACGGGGCTCAGACGAATCACTTCGTTGTTCCTTCTGTCATAAATCGCAGGACGCTGTTGCCAAGCTGATCTCGTCTCCGTCGGACTACCCGCGGGCTTACATCTGCGATGAGTGTGTGGCGGTCTGCAACTCGATTCTCGAAGACGATCGCACGGAGGCAGCGCCTGGAGCAGCACCGGCTCACCTGCCAAAGCCCCAAGAGGTCAAGGCGTTTCTCGATGAGTACGTGATCGGGCAGGACCAGACGAAGAAAAAGCTCGCTGTGGCTGTGTACAACCATTACAAGCGCATCCAGATGAACAAGACGCGCGGCAATGATGTGGAGCTGGCGAAGTCGAATATCCTGCTGGTGGGACCGACGGGTTCGGGCAAGACGCTTCTGGCGCAGACCATGGCAAAGATGCTGGATGTGCCGTTTGCGATCGTGGATGCGACGACGCTGACCGAGGCCGGATATGTGGGCGAGGACGTCGAGAACATCATTTTAAAGCTGCTGCAGGCTGCGGAAGGTGATGTGCAGCGGGCGCAGAGCGGAATTATCTACATCGACGAGATCGATAAGATTGGCCGGAAGGATGAGAACCCTTCGATTACGCGCGATGTTTCGGGCGAAGGCGTGCAGCAGGCGCTGCTGAAGCTGCTGGAAGGCACAGTCGCCAACGTTCCACCGCAGGGTGGACGCAAGCATCCGCATCAGGAATTCACGGCTGTCGATACGACGAATATTCTGTTTATCTGCGGCGGAGCCTTTGTCGGGCTTGAAAAGGTGATCGGACGGCGGGTTGGCAAGAAGGCACTGGGATTCAAGGCGATTGCAGACCCGGACGCGAAAGACGGCGATGTGACGCCGATTCGTGCACAGCGCGATGCGGAGTTGCTGCGACAGGCCGAGCCTCAGGATCTGCTGAAGTACGGGTTGATTCCGGAGTTTGTGGGGCGGTTGCCCGTGCTGGGGATTCTGGACGAACTGGATGAGGCGGCACTGATCGAGATTCTTACGAAGCCGCGCAACGCGATCCTGAAGCAGTATGCGAAGCTCTTCGAGTTTGAGGGCGTGAAAGTGACTTTCACTGACGAGGCCGCTCGGGAGATTGCGCGGGAGGCGCTGCAGCGCAAGGTTGGCGCACGCGGACTGCGAATGATTCTCGAAGAGTTGATGCTGGATCTGATGTACTTCGTTCCAGGCAATAAGAAGGTCAAAGATCTTTCCATTACCGCTGAGATGGTGAAGAAACACAGCCTGACGCTGCCGACGCTGCTGGAAAAAGCGGGTTAGCGGGCGGTGCGCGGATTGGCGCACGGATTCGTATTGAGGGGATCGTTCGCGCTGGGGATTTCGCGCCTATTTCAGGCCGGAACTGATTGGTAGTTCCAAGTCGGGACCTGGTTGGGGACTCCAATTCCACAGACGTTGTACTTTACCGGATGCACGGCAGAGTACAAGGAATTACAATCACCTGAAGCCGAAGCTCCGATGCATCGTTATCGGAGTTTTAACGTCTAATTGGAGAGTGATGACAAACCAACCCAAAAAAGCGCTGAGTGGCGATGTTCGCAAGCTTCCGATGATGCCGATTCGCGACATGGTGATCTTTCCCCATATGATGACGCCGTTTGTGGTCGGGCGCGAGTCGAGTGTGCGGGCTCTGGAAGAGGCTCTGTCGGCAGACCGGAAGATCTTTCTGGCGACGCAGCACGACGCCTCGGTTGACGAGCCGAACGCCGACGACATCTATGAGACGGGCACGATCGGCAATATCGTCCAAAGCGTGAAGATGCCGGACGGAAATATTAAAGTATTGGTTGAAGGCGTGGAGCGGGCGCGGGCTACCGAAGTCAACGACGTGGACGGCTTTTTTGTAGCGACGGTTCGCACTGGCCAGACGCAACTGGAGATGACGCCGCAAGTGGAGCAGTTGATGCAGCGCGTTCACTCGCTGTTTGAGCAGTATGTGAAGCTGCAGCAGTCGCTGAACTACGAAACCATGGCCGCGAGTGTGCGGGCGGATGAACCGGCAAAGCTGGCTGATACAATCGCCGCGAATCTGCAGCTGTCGATTGAGGAGAAGCAGCAGCTTCTTGAGGTGTTTGATCCGGAGAACCGGCTGTCCAAGGTCGCTGATGTGCTGGATGTGGCGATTGAGAAGCTGAATATGGACCGGACCATTCAGTCGCGGGTGAAGCGGCAGATGGAGAAGGCGCAGAAAGAGTATTACCTCAACGAGAAGATCAAGGCGATCCAGAAGGAGCTTGGGCGTGGGGAGAAGTCCGAGTTCGACGAGCTGAAGAAGAAGATTGAAGCGGCGGGAATGCCAAAGGATGTGCTGGAGAAGTCGCTGCAGGAGCTGAAGAAGCTCGAGGCGATGCCTCCGATGTCGGCCGAATCGACGGTGTCGCGGAACTATCTGGACTGGCTGCTGGCGGTGCCGTGGAAGAAGCGGTCGAAGGAGATTCGGTCGATTGAGCATGCCGAGCAGATTCTGAACGAAGACCATTATGGGCTGGAGAAGATCAAGGAACGCATCCTCGAATTTCTTGCGGTGCGGCAGCTGGTGAAGAATCCTAAGGGGTCGATACTTTGTTTTGTCGGGCCGCCGGGTGTGGGTAAGACTTCGCTGGGGATGTCGATTGCCAAGGCCACGGGGCGGAAGTTTGTGCGAATGTCGCTTGGTGGAGTAAGAGACGAGGCGGAGATTCGCGGGCATCGGCGCACATACATTGGGGCGCTCCCGGGGCAGATTATCCAGTCGATGAAGAAGGCTGGGACGAAGAACCCGGTGTTCATGCTGGATGAGATCGATAAGATGGCTTCGGACTTCCGCGGCGATCCAGCGAGTGCGCTGCTTGAGGTGCTGGATCCGGAACAGAATACGTCTTTCCAAGATCACTATCTGGATGTTGAGTACGATCTTTCGCAGGTGTTGTTTGTGGCGACTGCGAATGTGCTGCATACCATTCCGGGGCCGTTGCAGGACCGCATGGAGATTCTGCGGCTGCACGGTTATACCGAGGTTGAGAAGCTGGAGATAGCCAAGCAGT
>JAOAPF010000226.1 GCA_025462755.1 Edaphobacter sp. | reverse complement strand
TCAACTTCATCACCCACTTCACCGGCGACTGGACCCTCAACCTCCTCTTCGTCTCGCTCGCCATCACTCCCATCCGCCGCCTCTCGCCCAACCTCGCCTTCCTCATCCGCTTCCGCCGCCTCCTCGGCCTCTACGCCTTCTTCTACGCAACCCTCCATCTGGCGACATACATCTTCCTCTTCTCCGGCTACGACATCACCACCGCGCTGACAGGCCTTCGCGCCGGACACCCAAGCGAACTTGTAACCCAGTGGAAGATCATCTGGCCCCGCATGGTCGACGACGTCCTCAAGCGCCGCTTCATCCAGGTCGGCCTCTTGGCCTGGGTCATTCTCCTCGCCCTCGCCGTTACCTCTCCCGCCTTCATCCTGCGCGCCATGGGCGGAAAAAACTGGCAGCGCCTCCACCGCCTCATCTACGTCGCCGCCATCGCCGGCATCATCCACTACTGGTGGCTCGTCAAGAAAGGCAACTACGAGCCCGCGTTCGACACCGCCGTCCTGACCGTCCTTCTCCTCGCTCGCGTCGCCTACACCATCATCAAGCGAAGCAAAAAGCCCACGGTTACCCTCAAATCCGCGTAGAAGAATCTGTATTTTGCAGACACCGATCCTCCATAAAATGCTGACTGCACATACTGAGCTGGGCAGAGGCGGTACCCCTCCCGCGGGGCCAACGCAACTTGCCGGCCCCACTCCGGTCTAAGCAAGTAGCTAACTAAGCCAAGCGAGGAGCTCCATGGGTAAATTCGCACTGACTCTCATTGCGCTCCTTCTCACCGCGCCGCTGCACGCCCAAAAAAAAGCGACCGCGAAACCCAAACCACACTCCGCGGCAAAACCCACCCCGCTCGTTCCTCTCAACCCGCAAGAGCGAGCCCAGCAACTCCTCAACCGCTTCACCTTCGGCCCGCGCCCCGGCGACCTCGAACAGGTCCTGGCGATCACCCCGGAGAAATGGTTCGAGCAGCAACTCAATCCCGTCAGCATTCTCGACCCGATCCTCGACAAGCGCCTCACCGACTTCCCCACGCTCAACATGCAGCCCGACCAGGCCCTGCTCGTCTTCCCCGACCGCGGCACAATCCAGCAGGTAGCCGAGGGCAAGCGTCCCTACCCCGCCGATCCCAACCTCACCGCCATGTATGAGGTGCAGGTCTACAAGTACAACGCAGACCTCGACGCCAAAAAGATCAACGCAAACGGCCAGCCCAACATCACCCCGCTCACCGAAGCCGAAGCCGCCGCGCAAAAGAAGACCGACCAAGCAACAGCCGCGCGCATCGCCGGAGAGCTCTTCGCCCTGCCGAAAAATCAGCGCATGGCCGCCCTCATCAAGCTCCCCGTCCCCGAACGCATCGCCTTCACCACCTACGTCGCGGGCGACCAGAAAAATCTCCTGATCGCCGACTTCAACCCCCGCGAGCGCGAGATCTTCAACGGCATGGCCGCCAACATAGGCGCGCCCTACAACATCATCAACGAACTCTCCCAGGCAAAAATCCTTCGCGCCATCCTCTCCGAGCGCCAGCTCCAGGAGGTCATGACGGACTTCTGGTTCAATCACTTCAACGTCTACATCGGCAAAGACTCCGACCAGTGGTACACCACCAGCTACGAGCGCGACGCTATCCGCAAACACGCCCTGGGCAAGTTCCGCGAGCTCCTGATCGCCACCGCCACCAGCCCGGCCATGATGATCTACCTCGACAACTGGTTGTCGATAGGCCCCGACTCCATGGCCAACGGCGTCAACCCCGCCAACCCAGACTCCAAGAAGGGCAACCGCGGCCTCAACGAAAACTACGGCAGGGAAGTGATGGAGCTCCACACCCTCGGCGTCGACGGCGGCTACACCCAGGCGGACGTCACCGCTCTCTCCGCCATCCTCACCGGCTGGACGGTCGATCGCCCCAACCAGGGCGGCCCCTTCCTTTACGATCCCAAAAAACACGAACCCGGCCTCAAGCAATGGCTCGGCCACACCATCGGAGCAGCCACGACGGGTGCCCCAGAGCCTGCCCTGAGCTTGTCGAAGGGTTCGGCGGCTTCATCGCCGAACCTGGGGTTTGTCTCCACAAATCCATCCACGGGCATGAACGAAGGCATCCAGGCCCTCACCGCCCTAGCCGCCGATCCGCACACCGCGCACTTTATCAGTTACAAATTCGCCCAGCGCTTCGTCGCCGACGACCCGCCACCCGCTCTCGTCGACCGCATGGCCGCCACCTACCTCGCCACCGACGGCGACATCAAAGCCATCCTCCGCACCCTCGTCCAGTCACCCGAGTTCAACTCCAAAAGATACTTCCGCAACAAAGTAAAAACTCCAATGGAGTTCG
Organism: Edaphobacter sp.; assembly: GCA_025462755.1. Taxonomy (GTDB): domain Bacteria; phylum Acidobacteriota; class Terriglobia; order Terriglobales; family Acidobacteriaceae; genus Edaphobacter. The sequence goes on along the minus strand of JAOAPF010000226.1, from coordinate 8,789 downwards.
TCGCCTCCGCCTTCCGCACTACCGCCACGGATCCCGCCAACCCCGGAGCTCTCGTCAACACCCTCAACACCATGGGTATGCGTCTCTACTACGCGCTTCCACCCACGGGCTACTACATCACCGCCGACCAGTGGATGAACTCCAAAGCTCTCGTCGATCGCCTCAACTTCGCCTACGTCCTCACCGGCAATAAATTCGCGAACCAGAAGTTCGACTCGGCCCGCGTCCTCGCCCTCGGACTCATGGCGCAACCCGCCAGCCCCGTCGCGAACCCAACCGCCGCGGCGAACACTCCCCATGCCAAATACTCCGAAGCGATTCTCACCACCGAAACAAACACCAGCCGCCCCTACCAGCCGCCTACCACCGGCCAGGACATTGCCCTCCACGTCCTTGAGTCCACGCTCATCGGCGGCGACGTCTCCACCGAGACAAATCAACTCATCCGAAAGCAGATCGCCGACCTACCCGTCGCAAATTCCACCGAAACCCTCAACCTCCTCACCGCCCTCCTCATGGGTAGCCCCGAGTTCCAGCTCCGCTGAGCCATGGCACGCATCCAATGAGCATGAAGCCGATCGATCGCAGACACTTTACCGCCGGCATCCTCGCGGCGAGCATCGGAGGAAGCAAAGCCTTGGCCGCTAAATTGGAAACACCTTCAGCAACCGCGCCGCAACAACTCCACCTCAAGCCCAACGGCTGGATGCCCAACAGCCCGCTGCCAGTCCTTCTCTATCGCAACGCTCTTCCAGCCAGCAACGATCTGGCAGACATCATGGAGCGCCTCTTCACCAGCAACGGCTGGCCCCCGCAATGGCGCAACGGCGTCTACGACTTTCACCACTATCACTCCACCGCGCACGAAGTCCTCGGCTTCGCCGCAGGCCACGCCGACCTCGTCCTCGGAGGAGAGGGCGGCGAGCCCGTCACCGTCCACGCCGGCGATGTCGCAGTACTACCCACTGGCACCGGACACTGCCGCATCAAGGCCTCCAACGACTTCCTCGTCATCGGAGCCTACCCCGAGAACGAACACTGGGACATCTGCCGCACTGCCCCCACCCCCGAAGTCCTCGAGCGCATGCGCCACGTCCCCTTTCCCGCCTCCGACCCGCTCACCGGAGCCTCCGGCGCACTGCCGAAACTCTGGCAGCAAACGTAAAACTGATTGAGATAATTCGTCATCCCGACCGGAGCGTAGCGGAGTGGAGGGATCTGCCGTTTGCGTGGATCAGCAATCATGCTACGCGGCGCGATTTATGTCGCTAATTTAGCAACCGGCGCTAAGGGTACAACCGCTCCTTACGCCATCCATCTCCGCTCGTTGAAAACAAAAAGCGGTCATGCAACCGCCCATCTCTGTTCGTCCAGAACTCAATGCGCTCCGGCCGCAGCAGATATCCTCGCCAATAAGGAGGCCGCGGAATCTTCTCAGGAAACGCCCGCTCCAACTCCTCCACCTGAGCCTCCAACAGCTCCCGTCCGGCCAGAGCCCGACTCTGTTGCGAAGCCGCGGCCCCAAGCTGACTCAATCTGGAGCGACTCGCAAAATAATCATCCGCCTCTTCATCGGACAGCTCCGACACGCCTCCTGAAATTCGCACCTGCCGGCGCAGCGACTTCCAGTGAAAGCACATCGCCGCCCGAGGATTCTGGGCAAGCTCGACGCCCTTTTGACTCTCCGCATTTGTGTAAAAACAGAACCCCCGCTGGTCCACCCGCTTCATCAACACCATACGGACGTTGGGCATCCCATCTCGCGTAGCCGTAGCCAACGCCACCGCGCTGGCATCGTTCAATTCACTCGCTTCCGCGGCCGTCATCCACGCAATGAACAAGGCAATCGGATCAACCGCTGTCTCGATGTCGATTCCGTCCATCGCAGCCCTCACATCCTCAAGTCTACAGAGCGGACAGGCGAACATCTGCTGCGACCGCACTGGCGATCCATAGGGTGAAAAAAATCGAAACCTCGTCCAGCACAGAAGCACTCGTGGCCGGACAACGCTTGTAATTTCGTCGAAGGAAGGGTCTAACTCAGGCCAGCGAACAGGTCTGTCTCCTGCCGCGCAGGCTGCGGATCAGGCGCAGCCACCAGGGCATAAAACTCCTCAGCTCCATATTGCTCGAAGAACTCCCTCGTCCTCTCCATCAGCGGAGCTTGCGAGACATGCTGCCGGAACGCCTCAGTCTTTCGCTCCCGCACCGAGCGTATATCCAGCGTCACCGTCCACGGCATCGTCATCGCCGGCGGTCGATCCGGAATATGGAAGTTCGCGGTCACGTAATACAACCGTTGCGCTCTGTGCGGAGTTCCTGCGTCCGGATACCGCTTCGCCTGCCAGGCCCAGTGAAACGCAGCCGTCGTCAGCATCGAGGCCATCATGTGGTCGGCATGCGTGTTCTGTCCGCCATCGCCGCCAAACGTCATCACCACATCCGGCTTGAAGCGCCGCATCCGCTCCACCAGCCGTCCCGCCGCAACCGGGAACTCGACAAACTCCAGTCGCCCGTCGTGATAGTCCATCAGCTCGTTGTGCGTTACACCCAGCACCTCGCACGAGCGCCGAAACTCCTCCCGCCGAATCGCTCCCAGCGCCTCACCCGTAGTCGCATCACCCCGGTTTGTCGCAGCCTGGCCATCCGTCAGGCAAATCACATAGGTCTCGATCCCACGATCCCCAGCCAGCGCCAGCGCTCCCCCAAATGCAAAACACTCATCGTCCGGATGCGCCACCACGCACATCAACTTCAGGCCCACTCCGCGTCCTCCAGGTCTGCACCCTCCAGGTCGGCATCCTCGAACAGCAACTCCGCCGAGATCGCATCCTCCACCACCGCATCCGGATCTACCAGGCGGACAGGCGCAAAACTCCTCCGATGCAGCACACACGGCCCAATCTCCACCAGCGCCCGCCGATGCGCCGGCGTCCCGTATCCTTTGTGCGAAGCCAACCCATACCCCGGATGCACCGAATCCAGTTCCCTCATCAACCGATCGCGATGCACCTTCGCCACCACCGAAGCCGCCGCAATCGAAAGACTCAGCGCGTCGCCATAAATAAGCTTCGTCTGCCGGCACGGATGATCGAGCCGCATCGCGTCGATCAGCAGATGATCCGGGGCAACGGTTAGCCGAACTACAGCCTCCAGCATGGCCATCCGTGTCGCCTGATAGATATTCACCCGGTCGATCGTCTCGGCATCAACCTCAGCAACACTAACCGCCAGCGCCATCTTCCGAATCCGCCGGTCCAGCTTTTCCCGCTGTTCACGAGTCATTTGCTTGGAGTCCTTCAACCCGGCTCGCGCCAGCCCGTTCATGCGCTCCGGCAGAATCACCGCCGCTGCCACCACCGGCCCAAACAGAGCGCCCCGTCCCACCTCGTCTACGCCCGCGATAATACGAAAACCGTGGTACCGCAGCGCCTGCTCCGGCGCATCGCTGCACACCAATTGCTTCAGCATCTGCTGTTTCGCCGTAGCAGCGGTAACGGTCCGAACGGCGCGAGGGTAGGGAATTGCCGAGGCAATGCTCATTGAAATCGAGTGTATAACCATCGCGCAGAACGAAGCCACGACCGAAGTCGTGGCTGTGGTGGAAAACAGGAAGGAAACTCTTACGTGGTAGCGGCGCGCTCGACCTCGCGCAGACGAGCAGCTTTACCACGCAAACCGCGCAGGTAGAACAGCTTTGAACGGCGAACCTCGTACGAACGAACCTTCTCGACCTTGTCGACAACCTTTGAGTTGTAAGGGAAGATGCGCTCAACGCCCTGGCCGAAGCTCATCTTGCGAACGGTAAAGGAGCCCTGCGCGCCCTTGCGGCACGCAATCACCATGCCCTCAAATGCCTGCAAACGCTCTTTCTCGCCTTCACGAATCTTGACTTGTACGCGAACGGTGTCGCCAGGGGCGAACTTAGGTAAATCGGTCCGCTCTAACTTGGCGGCCAGCTTCTGCATAATCGGATGAATGGACATGACACAACTTTCCTATGTTGGACTCGTCCTCCAGTGTACACCAAATTGGGGCTCAACGGGCCTGAAACCAGCACGAAACCCCGGGAATCATCTTTCTTCAACCAACTGGCTTCCGACCAACGGGAGGACCAACAAAGATCATCTGCGCGAGACAAGGTATACACGCCACGAAGTGGCCGCTCCACGCGCAGTGGGCCCGTCCGGCAGGACATTAGATTGCTCCCGAATCGCCGTAGCCGCGCAGCTCCGCCAGAATCTCCCGATCCTCATCGCTGATCTCAATCTTTTCCAGCAGATCCGGCCGATTCTCCAGCGTCTTCTTCAGCGCCATCCTGCGCCGCCATCGCCGAATCACCTCATGGTTCCCGCCCGCAAGCACCTCCGGAATCGGCACTCCCATAAAATCCGCCGGCCGTGTGTAGTGTGGATAATCCAACAACCCTCCCGCTCCATAAGTCGAACGCGGCAGCCCGTCGGCAGAGACAGCATCCTCAGCTGTATCCTCCGCCCCAAAGCTCTCAAAGCGAGACGAGTCAGGATTCCCCAGCGCTCCCGGCAGCAGCCGCACTACCGTATCGACGATCACCGCCGCCGCCAGTTCGCCGCCCGATAAAACATAATCCCCAATCGAAATCTCGCGGTCGCACAACAACTCGTTCACCCGCTCATCCACGCCCTCATACCGTCCGCAGATGATGACCACTCGCTCCGTCGCTGCCAATTTCTGCGCAACCGCCTGACTGAAGGGCTGCCCCTGCGCCGACAAAAGAATCACAGTCTCCTTCTGCCTCTCGCGCTCCGCCTTCGGCGCAACCTGCAGCGACTGCACCGCGTCATAAATTGGTTGTGCTTTCAGAACCATCCCCTCGCCCCCGCCGAAGGGTCTGTCATCCACGGTTCGGTGGCGGTCGTGAGTAAAGCGGCGCAGGTCGTGCATAGCAATACTGACCAGTCCCGCCGTGCGGGCTCGCTTCAGTATCCCGTGGTCGAACGGGCTCGTGAAGAACTCAGGGAAGATCGTGATGATGTCGAAGCGCATAAGACGACGGTTACTGCAAAGCCGGTTGACCATTACTGTATAGCCAGTTGCCGATGACTCTGCTGATTGCACCTTATCACTTGAAAGTTGTAGGGGCTGAGTGACCAATTTCACCGAGAATCTTATCTGTGACGTTTTCGACTTCAGCATCGTCTCCACGGCATCAGGGCGAGTAGAAAGAGGCACATCATGCTTCAAATAAAATTCGCCGCTGTACTGATGATGCCGCTGGCATTTTTCTGCTCGCTCGCTGCGGGGCAGGAGCGGCAACCGGACAACTCAGCGAATTCCACCGCTCCTTCCCAGCCCAAACTACAAACTCAGATCCACACTCCGCACAAGTCGCAGCCTCGCCAGCAGGCCTCCGTAACGCCCACCCGGAAGACGATCCCGGCCCCAAGTTCCGTCTCCGACCTTCTTCCCACCGCCTGCCCGACGCCGGTCTATGCCGTGCCTCCAGGAGATGTCTATGGCGCCTACGTTCCCTATGTGGCGCCGGTTCAACCCATCGGCTGCGGAACGCCCACCGCTCCGGCGGCAAGTACCAACTCATCGCCCGCGAACTCCTCTGTTGTCCAAAAGCCACAGGCCGTCAGCCTCGTAGACTTGACCTCGCCTCCACCCCTCAAACTGGCCCTGCCCACCAGCAGTGATCTCGCCCTGGCCCCCGCGGTCACCCCTCCAATCAGCGAACCGCCCGCCGAAGCCGCCGCATATGTTCGCACGGTTCCCCTCCATCGCGCAGCAACGATAGCCCCCGAACTTAGGCCGTTCCGCTCCTGGGCAGTCGGCTTCAAAGCCGGCACGCTCGGAGCTGGCGTAGAATTCGCCACCCCGCTCGCAGGCCGCATCAATCTCCGTTCCGGCTTCAACTTCTTCGCATTCAACGATCCCTTCAGCATCGACGGAGTCAACTACACTGCCAGGCTGCATCTCCAATCCAGTCAGACCACCCTGGACTGGTTCATTGGCAGGTTCCACATCAGCCCGGGTTTCTTGTATGTCAAGAACAGCATGGCAGCCCCGGCGTTCGTTGGCCCCGGTCAAACCTTTGTACTCGGCACCCAAACCTTCCTCAATAGCGTCGATGACCCGGTCAACGGCTCCTCCTCAGTCATCTATCCCCGCACCTTCGCCCCAATGCTGTTGCTCGGATTTGGCAACCTGCTGCCGCGCAGCGGAGAGCATCTTTCGCTTCCTGTAGAAGTCGGCGTCGCTTACACCGGCGCTCCTCTAATCAACGTTGCCCTCAACGGGACCGCATGCGTCACCAACGGCTGCGTGAACTTTTCACAAAACGCCGACGCGCAGAAGTTTCTGAAGCAGGAGATCGACATCCTCAACGAAGATCTAAAGCGTTACCCTGTCTTTCCCATTGTTTCTCTGGGACTGGCCTATCGCTTCTGATCTTCGCCGTTCACGCCACCGCCGCCCACCGGCCGATTGACCTCAATCAAACCCTGCGGCAGCGTCATGTCGATCCGTTTTGCCTCAGTATCCACCCCTACGAGAAAAGCCTTCGCGAATGGAATAAGAATCTCATCCTCTTCAAGCGACCTCACCGCCAGCAGCGGAGCAGCGTCGTCAAGTCGCCGCCCGCCATCTGCGGTCATCGCGAACTGGACGTCCTCGACAACGCCCACCCGCATCGGCCCGTCATAGACCGTACAGCCGATCAACTCACTGATATAAACCGATTCGTCATCCAGAGGAAGCCGCTCCCCGCGTGGCACCAGCACATCCTGTCCCGCGAGCGACTCAGCGTCCGTGATCGTGTCGATGCCGGCAAACTGCAGCACCACACGCCCCGCATTCTTTCCCACCGGGAGCCAGAAAGCCACGACCTCGACCGGACGTGCCTCCGCCTCGTTGCCAGCAAAACCGGGCGCAGCGAGAAACACGCGCTTCTGAGTCTCAAAGCGCTCGGGAAAATCCGTAAACAACTCCGCGAGCACCTCACCCTTGCGACCCTGCGGCCGAAGCAGATGTGCCAATACGATCCATGCTGGAGTGCTTTGCGTCATAGGCAGAACCGGAGCGATGCATCATGAAGCTGATTCATCCATCAGATCACGCCACGACGCAGTTTGCTTTCAACCTCAGCCCGATGTTGCCGGCGGTTCACCCTGTTCCACGATATCCAGCGAAAACCGATGCTTCAGCTTCATACTCGCTGCACTGAGAATGGTTCGCATCGATCGCGCCGTTCGACCCTGTTTCCCAATCACTTTGCCAACATCGCTTTGGGATACACGTAATCGAATGACAGTGGAATCGCCCTCTGCGATAGCCTCCACAGAGACGCCGCTCGGGTCGTCGACCAGAGCATGAGCGATCTCGGTTACAAGTTGCGTCATGTTCTTTACAGGATTTTCCCCTGAAGAAAACTGCGTAGCCTCAGTCATTACACACACCTTCGGATTCGGGAGTCACGAAGAAACGCTCAAGACTTTCCCTTAGCCTCGTCTGCAGCGAGATCTTCTAGGAAGTCTGAAACGAGCGAAACACCGGTCGCAGACAGTCTGGCGATCAGGCCGGGCCCGCTGCTTTGCAAGTCAGACGTTTAACTATGCAATACAAGGAGTTTACGTGAAATGGGATGCAGGACACACTGCAAGGACTCTAGTCCAGCATCTATCTTTGGGAACCATACCAGGTTCCCAAAGTTAGCGGTAACCTGGTGACTTAAGCGGCAGCGACTGCCTCTGCCGGCTTCTGCAACATCAGCTTTCCGACGCGCTCCGACAACTGCGCCCCTTTGCCGGTCCAGTAGTCGATGCGTTCGCGCTTCAGATCAACTGTCGCCGGGTTCGTGCGCGGATTATAGGTGCCCACCACTTCAACAGAACGGCCGTTACGGGCGCGATCCTTTTCGATAACAACGACGCGGTAGTGGGGTTGCTTACGCGCTCCAACGCGCGCCAAACGGATCATCAACACGGGCAATGCCTTTCAAAACGTTTTTAGTTTGAGTTCCAGAGGGCCTCGTCAGTCTTCGAATCGGGGACAGAGGACAGACACGCTTAACCCAACATCTAAGTATCGCGGAAAATGCGGCTTTTCGCAATGCAATAAGCGCAAAAACCCCGCAATCAGGCAGGAAACAGGAAGCGCAGCACGTCCCCAAAACGGTCCGACCAGGCACGTTCGTCATGAACCGCCCCCGGCACCCTGGCGTAAGCCAGGTCCACACCGCTACGCCAGCCGCGTTTCAACAGCAAACGTTCCAGCATGTCAGTATCCCGCAGATGCTTCGCCCCCTCAGCCGTCCCCATGTCCAGCCAGATCCGCAGGTCGGGCTTGGTCGCCTGCTGCTCAATCGCATTCAGAATGCTGCGGTGATCCCACCATAGCGAAGGCGACATCACCGCCAGTTTGCCGAACACCTCCGGATGCGCGAAGCCCACATAGAGTGAGATCAGTCCACCCAGCGACGACCCGCCAAGGCCGGTATTCTTCGCCTCCGGCATCGTCCTGTACGAGCTGTCAATCCACGGCTTCAACTCCTCGATCAGCAGCCGAGCATAGCTCCGGCCCTCGCCCCCTCCCATCTTGAAGTCGCGCGTAGGCGTGTACTCGGCCATCCGGCGAAGCCCGGTATTGGCAATGCCCACCAGAATCACCGGCTCAATCTCGCCCGCCTCGGTCAGCCGGTCTGCCGTCGTATTCGCATCCCACGTCTTGCCCGCAATGTACGAGGTGCGTCCATCGAAAAGGTTCTGCCCGTCCTGCAGGTAGAGAACAGGGAAGCGGCGCTCCTTCTG
>JAOAPF010000204.1 GCA_025462755.1 Edaphobacter sp. | reverse complement strand
TCGAGAAGATGCTCTGGCCAGAGAAGCGCGATCGCGACACGCTCATTCCGGACAAGGTACCCGGTGTCATCGACCGCACCACCGAGACCAGCTACATCACCATTCCTGCAGGCTTCCTTCCCGTCAGCTTCAGGCCTCTCCTCAGCCCAGCGCATCGCCTCCTGCCCGCCATCTTCGGTGAAGAGGATGTCGTGCTCGGCCCGATCCCGAAGGGAACTCCCGTCAGTCTATTGGCGAATCTCGATCTGCTGGGCGAGGGGCTAAGCGGCGAGGCCAAGCTAAGGCATCAGGCAAAAGTGCTTGCGCTGCTCATCAAAATGAAGCACGACCTGGCCGCTCTACCCGAAAACGCGACCGATGATGACGCACGCCGTGTCTTCGCCAACCTCGTCCCCGAGTTACTCGCCCTAAGCAAATGTCCGGACTACGTCGTCAACCGCGGACACTACTTCGGGACCAGCTTCTTTCCGGAAGAGCCTCCCCTGAGTGATACCGAGAAACGAGGACTGATCGAATTCATTAAGACCTTTTGAACGCAGGCCTCTCGTCCTGAAAGGTTCCCAAAATTGTTGGCTATTCATGTTAGCTACTTAGGTGGTGCCCGGAGGAGGACGTGAACCCCACGACCTGATAAGAGCCTTGATCCCTCGAATCCTTAACCACGTTGGGCGCGGCGTCTTCCTTACCCTGACTAGCCCGGCTCGCTCATACAGAGCCGCGCTCGCGTTGTTCTGGCCGTTCGACCGGACGTAATCGTTGAATGCGTTTACGTAGTCCTCGGTTAGTACCACCCGGTCGGTTGGGCGGAATGACCGTCCACCCTCGTGGCTGGCAAGAAGGCTGGCATTGTCGCACGGCCCACGGTCTGTGAAATGCTTGAGCAAGTTGCTCTTCCTTTCGATAGCTTTGATTTCAACCCCCAGGGTTTTGGCAGCCTTGACTGTTAGCGGTTTACAGCACCGTCCACCGATTCGCCCGGTCACGTGCCCGGCGTTTTGGCTCTCGGTTGCTTCGTCGCGCGCTCAACCTCGTCGTAGAGGAAGCCAGCGCGATTATTGCCCTCGGTGCTTTTTCACTGAGGCGGCTATAAACTTTTCGGGTGGTGAAAAAGGGCACTACCCGAACGGCGGCGCTATTTCGCGGGAGACACTCCGCGTTGCGCGCCGCAAACTTACCCGCGCAAACGGTCGAAGCAGGACGACGTGCTCTCGCTCGGCACGTAGAGAAGCTGCAGCAGCTTACCTGTGGCATCGTCGATGAAGACCAGCAAGGAGGAAGGTGCGCCCCGATCCTCGAACCAGCGGTGCTCGCTGCCCCCTCACAAATCGTCAATCCTTAAAAAGAAATGGGAGGCGGTTGATGCGGCTCCCATATAAGCAGTGCAATTTCGTTAGAAAGTAAAGTGAACCTGCAGACGAACGTTGCGTGCAGCCTGGAACAGGAACGGCTTCCCATACTGGCTGTTCAGTGTCATTCCATCCGCGTTCAACAGCGCCTTCCAATCATAGGGATGTTCAAATGCCGAATAGGCTTGACCCACCGTATAGGTCGGCGAGCAGCTCGCCGGATCCGTGCATCCGCCAAGTGCCACCATTTGGCAGAATAGCCACATTGTTGTAGGAGCCGTTCTGCGAGCCAACCGACTCTGTATAAGCGGTGACTGATCGCTGGTTCAGTAAGTTTGCGAAGGTTGCATCAATCCTGATGGTCTTGCTCTCTCCGATGTTGTAGCTGTTTGAGGTTCAGGTCGGTTTGATTGTAGAAAGGGGTGCGGCGGGCAAACGGGACTCCCACGGGTGTGATGACTCCAGTAGCCGGGTCCTGTGTCAGGTTCTGCCACATCCCCCGGTTCTCTGGGTATACCGGAAATGCATTGAAACCTTCACCGACATCGACGAACCTTGATAGATCGTCTGGAAGATACCGATATCGGTGGTGAACTTCTTCAGCCATTTGAAGTCGTAGTACGCATATCCCTTTAGTGTGTTGGGACGGTCGGTTGGAAGCGTCCCGCTCGACGAATCTCCATGAGAGTTGTACTGGAAATAGGTCTCGTCGAAGGAGCGGCTGTTGTTCGGCGCGTAACGGCCACCACTGCCGCCATCAGCGATATCGCTGCTGGTCGAGCCGGTGTAGTTGCCGCGGAAATGGCTGTACGTGTAGGAGAACAATCCAAACCAATGCTGGTACCCGCCCATCCGCTCTTGAACCACGAGATGGCCTCGTCGAACTGAATATGCTTGTTAGCATTACGGCGAGTGAAATTTGCGTTGACAGGACCGCTCTGGAACCCATTCACCTGCTGAAGATTACTGGTGAGGGGATTACCGTTCACCTCCGTTCCTCCGACACCGCTGGCCTGAAAGCTGTAACCGTCGGAGGTGCCGTTGTAACCGAAGTCGTGGTAGTTCTCGAAGTAATACCCAAACCGGTTGGTGGAGACGATGTTTTGCGTAAGCACATAGTCACCTCCGAAGTTGGTTGTAATATTCCGCGAAGAGAAGCCCCTGGCTGTGCGCCTATAGAGCGGGGTCGATTTGCGTCGAAAGATTGAAAAGGCCATTGACATCGTCGGCAAACGGTAGCTGCTGCCGCTCTGCCGTTGCCCCTGGTAGAGCCATGAAGCAAATACATGAAGCTTCTTTGTATCGGCTGCGTCTAAACGCGCCGTTGTGTAATAAGTCTGCGTGTTCTGGCTGAAAGGCAATATGCCTGCCGCGGCCCCACCCGATGTGCCGTAATTTACCTTGCGCTCAATATTCCGGAACTCGGGATTGAATGCAGCAAAGAAAAAGAGGCGATCTCTAAGAATAGGTCCACCGATTGTGAACCCAGGGAAGAAGTCGTCGAGCTTGTCCTTCTTCGCCTGGTACTGCTGGTACGCGGCATCAGTGTTCCGGGTGCCGACGGAGTTTGGATCATACCGCGAGGTAGCCGTCGGCGATCCGTTCATCGCGTTGGTCTCATACTGCAGAAACACAGAGCCATGCCATTGATTGCTGCCCTTCTTCATGATGACGTTGACAGTGCCGCCCAGGGAACCGCCGTGCTCGGCTTCAATCCCAGACGTCTTCAGCTGTACGTCCTGAATAAAGTCCTAACGTCGCTCGGAAGAAGCCGGACATTTCACACGAGCATGTTTTGTCGGACGGCGCTTAAAGCCTTTGCTGTTCCTCTAGTGTGCGCTACCGGCATCTGCTGGTGAAACAGATGATGCAGATGAAGAACCGGGTCTGCGGACTGCTGATGGAGACAGGCGTGGAGTACAGCAAGAAACGTCTTCACAAGGTGAGTCATTTCGCGAGTTGCTCTCCACCGACGAGGAGGTTCATCCCAGCATCCGGCCGTTGCTGAAGTATCGCAAACGCCGCGATGCGCTTTGTGCTGCTATGGCGGAATATCTTACCGAGTGGTTCGAATGGGAAGTTCCGCTCGGCGGCATGTTCCTATGGGCTACGGCACGAGACCTCGCTCTTAACCAACAAGCTTCTGCAATGCGCCATCGATACGGCGTCTGCGTTGCATCTGGCGGCGTATTTGACGCCTTTATACAGAATAGGCGTTCCATACGCGTCAACTTTACGTTCAACCCGCCAGACCGCCTGGTGGAGGGAGTACGGCGGGCCGTCGTACTGCGGGCGAGGCCGGGGCAAAGCAGAGCTTTGTAATTCGGACCGGCGTCGTGCCTTTACCTCATGAAAACAATTGAATCAAATGACTAACAAGGGAGCTATATCTTGACTGACATTTCACCAGAAGTTATGAGACTGTGGAACAACTTACCGATACCTGGAGAGCTTTTGTAACCGATCATGGTCCGGGCGATGTGCGTGACCTTCCTGGCATGGCGATACGTTGGGCCGACAGTAAGTTTCCGTTCTGGAACTGCACTACCTTCTCCGACCAGGGCGCTGACGACCGGTTGCTTGACGAGCGACTCGCACAAGCAGTTGCCTGCATGCGCCAGAAGAGCCAGCCCGGCCTGATCTGGCTGTTCGAGGACCTGCTCGATCCATCGTGCCGTGCAAGATTACCGGCTGCAGCAGATCGCGTCGGGCTCGCCTTATCGTTCACGGGTTTTGGAATGTCCGGCGATTTCTCGTCTATCTCAGAACCGGAGCATTCAGGCCTGAGCTTCGTCCGTGTGACGTCGGATGAAGAGTTGTTGACTTATGCGGATCTGAACTCTCGCGCCTATGGTATGCCGCTCGAGGCTGGCCGCGATGGCCTCAGCGGGTCAGAGCTATGGAAATCAGGCATGTATACATACCTCGGCCTAGAAGACGGTGTTCCGGTCTCGGCTGCCGCAATGGTGCAGACCAACGATTGCCTTTTCCTGGAGCTGGTTGCAACTGCTCCCGAGGCGCAACGGAGAGGCTTTGCGGAAGCGACTGTTCGCAAGGCTCTGTTCGAGGGTGCAAAGGCAACCGGGCTGACGCGATCCGTTCTCCACGCTACCCCGGCGGGAGCTCCAGTTTACGAGCACATCGGATATCGTAAGGTATCAACAATCCGGTTCTATGGCCTACGTGCTTAAACAAGAGTACATAATTTTATACCTCTAATTGCGTATCGGGGAGCAATGGAAAAGAAAACTCGCTTAAGGATTCGTTTCCGGGATTTGACTGCATAGTCATTGCACTGAAATCCCGGACTGTTGCACTAAAAGGGGACACTTCAAGAAAGCGAATTTTATGTAAGCTAATAATTCGAGAGCGAGAAATCGAAATGCTTTCTGGTCCCGGATCGTAATCAGTTAAAGCGGAAACCACCGTTTTCAGGACATGCCGAAGTCCCTGCGAATGAGCGTCCTTTTTCTTGCCGAAGATGTCTCAGAACCCGTCAGAAAACCAATGATCGAATTAGGGTAGGGACGGGCAAAGCCGCAGAAGCAGCTTCAGGGTCCTAAACGTAAATAAATTTCCTTTCTTGAGATAACCCCAATTGGAAAGGCCTTGGCAAAAAGTCACAGATATCTCAGATTCGAGGCGTTGACGAATATCGCGACTTCGCGGACCAGTGTCGCAGCCAAGGGTCTGCAGCAGCCCGAGACCATATTCTGCCCTTGCCGAGCCGTCATGTTCAAATTCGACGATATGCCGACCGATCTCCCACCAAGTCTGGACCTGATCGGCATCGACAGTTCGCCATTGCCAAAGTCCATTAGGAATCGCGTTCTCCACCTACAGTCCCAGGTTATCGTTCATCGCGACGATGATCTCCTGGTCCGACCCCCAAGTAGCGTTCGGTGGTCTGGATTGATGAGTGCCCGAGCAGAAATTCGATCCGCTCCAGATCGCCACCATTCTCTTCCGAACCGCGGAGAGCCGAACGTTTATGATCGAAGGGGACAGCGACTCCATGCCAACCCGCCACTCCATTAATAATGACCGGGAGAGAGGCCGGCTGGCACAGAAGGCGAACAGGTAATCGAGGGCTTTGGCGTAGTTGCACTGGGAGTGGGGAGAGGCGACGGAGTCCAGGACTATTTTCCGCAGCCTGGCCTGGCGCCGAGGGCTCCCCTGCCCTGCTTTCGGGTGGTGGCGGCGGCGCCAAAATGTTGTTTTGACATTATTACACGCTACAGGTTAAGGAACAACTTGATAAGTTCGATCCAATCCACTTGACCTCGGACGCGGTCGATTTCTGGATCACGATCACTTCGTTGACTCTCTCTTGAACGGCGGACTGTCGCTGGACCTCTTCAAGAATAGATTAACTCCGCTAGACGTAGAAAACAGTGAATGCAAGGATATCCAGATAAGATGTATCTCTACTCTGATTACTCGGTCCGTAGGCGAAGAAAGCGGTTGGCGGCAGAGGTCGGTAGTAGTGAGCGATGGAAACCTGAGTATAAACTGCAAAGTTCTGTCATCCCCTATCCACAAACAATTCAATTCCCGTGAGGTGCCGACTGTCGTCGGATGCAGGATACAGAATATTTTGCGCTATCTCGTGCGGTGTGCCGGGTTGGCCAGACGGAATCTCTTCCGAAAGTTTTCTCAAGTGCACTTCGCCGCCGTCCATAAGAAATTCCGATCCACTGACCTCCCTGTCTCGTCGACCAAAGACATCACGGCCTTGGCAACTTCAGCGAATGTACTCGGCCTGACGCGTGAAGCACCATTGGATTTCACGTTTGAACGTTGGCCGTCCGCTCTCCTCTTGTCACTCGAGTGATTCGGTCCGGTCGTCCGTCGAGAATTCGGGCTCACGACGTTCACGCGTATGCGACGATCTCTTAAGTCCATAGCCCACGTCCCGTCCGAACGTTTGGGGTTGATGAATTCGCAGGAAATGGGGAAGATCAGGTTTGTCTGTAGCTGAGGATTAGGGGGATTGTTGAAGTCAGGGAAGGTGCCTGATCGGTGATGGGGGTTCCTTGGACGGCGTTGCCGGCAAAGTTTCCGATAACGCCGTTTTCCGGAAATTACTTCCCGAGCCGACAATTCATCCAGAGTTGTTAGACCCGAATCGAAGTCTACTACGCGCAATTTAGTGGACCGCCAGATCCTTCAGCATGACTAAGGGCGAAGTAACCGCTCGCGTGAAGTGGTCCGCGGGCTCGTACACACGAATCACGATCTGCGCCCCATCCATCTTCGATCCATCCACCACATACTTCACCTGTCCCGTCGGGTCCCGGAACGGCAGCACCAGCCGAAAATGCGATACAGCATCCGGAATCGGTCGGTCGACATAAGGCGAATAGTTGCAGGTTGTGTTGGGACGGTTGCGGCTACCATCGCGCGGGTCTTCGAGGAACACGGTCGCGCAGGTCGGCCCCTTGCCCATCTGCATGCATCTCACCTCGACCGCTGTAGCCGCAACATTGATCTTCGACTCGCAGCGGCCCCAAACAGCTATCAGTCGATTGCTACCTATCGCCATTGAATACGACGTATTCAGCTTGAACAGCGTCATCGAATACGTCGTCTCCACCCGAACAGAGCGGTCTTTGTTGTCCTGATAGACCTGGACAGGGATTTTCGCTGCCTGGTCGTAGGCGACAGGCCCGCTCTGCGACCCCTCGCGTCGAATCTCAATCGGCCCGCCATCGACGGCGTAAAGGCGCTTCCCACCTGCATCCGTGAGGACCATCTCGGCGTTATCTTCCTTCAATACGGAATCCGGCGGCAGCCCTGTCACTGAAACCGGAAGAAGCAGTCGCACATCGTCGTTAGGATTGTGGTTTCCCACCCGCATCCCAAACTCGAAACGATCGGCGCTGATTGGGTTCTCCGCTTGCACGCTATGCGGTTGCCATGCCAGTGCAATCTCGTTCGCAACTCCCGGTTGTCTAGAAAACCGCTTCTCAAATGCGAACACAGGCTTCCAGGGAATGGCCTGCGAGCACAGCATCATCAGCAGTATGGCCGCCATAATGATTCTTCCGCGAAAAGTCTTTCGCGTCCGGTACTGCGCGAGCATCACGATTGCACCGCCCACCAGGATCATTAAGAACCGCAGCAAATTCGATATCCATTCCACCCCCGAAGCGTTCGTCGGATCGAACTGATGTTCATATCCCCCGCCAAGAGCGACAGCCATGAGTGTGAACACAAAAATTCCAAACCCGAGCACCGCTGACAGGATCATCGCATCGGCAATACTCTGCGTCAGCGCCCCAATCACAAGCGCCGGTATCGTAATCGCGATAAATCCGATCGCCGCACGTGCCATCGCGGCGCGTAACGATTGCCCCAGCGGAAACCCGCTTCCTAATCCCTGCAACAAATCGCCCGCAATCGTTGATCCCTGCATCACGAGTCCCGCAAACATCACCTTCGCCACCAGCATATCCGTCCGCCGGATAGGCCGCGTCAGCCAATCCTGCCTGGTTCCCGGCAGCGCATCCTGATGCACCAGCATGACGATCCAAATCATGCCTGCTATCAGCCAGAGAAACATCAGAAGCGTGTGGAATTCGTCAAGAACTGGGTTTCCGTTCCCGAACTCTCCCTTGAACTGAATGAACGCATACGCCAGCTGCAGCGCGACCACAGCCGCCGCCGACCGCCACATCAGCTTCCAGTCCTTTTTGAAAATGTGCCAAACCATAGCCGTCTGTCCTCTCAACTTATCTCCGTGTTGCCCGCGCCAGCGAGGTAAAGATCGTCCTGAGTGGCATAGCATTCACCTCGACCCGCTGCACTCCATCCAACTGCGATCGCACTTGGGCCTCTAGGTCGTTCTCGACAAATTGCGTATGTACAAACGTCAACACGTTGCCGCTCTCTTTCACGTCAATCCAGTCCACCGGAGCCGGCCGCCGTACCGCAGCAGCGCGATCGAGCGTTACCTTTACCTCCTGCACTCGCCCCGCCAAGAGTTCCATCGACTCCTGAAACAGCAGCTTGCCCTCATCGATAAACGCAACGTCCGTTGCAAACCCCTCTACTTCGCTTAGCTCATGCGACGACATCAGGATGGTCATCTCGTGCGCATAGCCTGCGAGGCCCTCCATAAACTCATCCCGCACGAGCGGATCGAGCCCGCTGAACGGCTCATCCAACACCAGGAGTTTCGGCCGATATGGCAACGTGCATGTCAGTGACAACTTCACGCGCATGCCGTGCGAAAGCTCGTTGATGCGCCTGTCTCCCGGCAGCCGGAACTGGCGCAGCGTCTCCGCCTCAAGATGCTTGTCCCACTGCGAATAAAATGGCCGCAGATAATTCAAGTACTCCGCCACTGTCAGTTTTCCCGGCAACTCTTGATTTTCGGAGACATATCCAATCTGCGCCATTTCCTTCGGAGACAGCCTCCGCGAGTCCACCCCAAAGATCTTCGCAGTCCCCGAAGTCGCCTCCAGCAGATTCATCACGATCTTGATCATTGTCGTCTTGCCCGCGCCGTTCGCCCCTACTACCACAAACGCGCTTCCCTCCGGCACACGCAGCGAAAGATCCCGCAGTGCGCCATGGTTCTTGTATTTTTTTGAAAGCTCGCGGATTTCAATCGTCATCGACCCACCTCGACAATAGCCGCCTTCTTGTCCCAACCTGCATCGATCGCACGCTTCAATTCGTCAGCGCTCAAACCCAGCCGTCGCGCCTCCGCTATCAACGCTGCAATCTCGTGTCGCATCAACTGGCGTCGCATCTCCCCCAATGTGTGGGGCGCAAATGCGACCACAGTCCCAATCCCTGGTCTCATCTCCAGCCAACGCTCATGGATCAGGTATTGCACGGCCTTATGCGCAGTATTGGGATGGATCTTCAAATCGGCCGCTAAAGTGCGCACCGAAGGAAATGCCTGCCCCTCTGTCAGTTCGCCACTCAAAATCGCCTTCTGCGCAGCCGATACAAGTTGATCGAAGATCGATTGGCCGGGTTGAAGAGCAAGTCCGAAGTGTGTCATAGTTTATACTGTGTCACACGTGTCACATTATGTCAATTCGTATTACTTATCCTTCTCCTCTGTTTCCTGAATGGATGATTTAGGTTGCTGGATCCGGATAAAAATTCGTAGTTCCCCGGAAGTCGCATTTTTGGCAGTTCGAGTTCGAATCGGGGCCGAGAATGCGCGGTTTGGGACAACCGGCGTTTCGCTCGTCACGAGGTATCAAAAAAGCCCCTACGACAATTATCGTTCATATACGATAACTATCGTACTATGGTTCTTCTCATGAAGCGGCCTGCCCCATCCACTCCTGCCATCCCGCTCCCCACCGAGGCCGAACTCGCCATCCTCACTATCCTGTGGTCCACTGGACCCGCCACCGTGCGCGAGGTCTACGACGCCCTCAGCGGTAAACAGATCGGATACACCACCGTCCTTAAGCAGATGCAGGTCATGGCAGAAAAGGGCCTCGTCGAGCGCAGCGAGCGCTTCCGCTCCCACGTCTACGGCGCCCGCCTCCCCAAGGAGCACACCCGGCAGTTGCTCGACGGCAATCTCCTCCACCGCGCGTTCGATGGCTCCGCCAAAAACCTCGTCCTCGGCGCACTCTCCTCCAAAAAGGTCTCCTCTGCAGAGCTCGACGAGATTCGACAGTTGCTCGACCAATTCGAGAAAGGCTCCTGATGAATCCGCTGCTCGGAAGGCGTCGCCCTGGGCGAGATTTACCGGTATGTGCGGATTTCAGGAAAAGGTCGAAGTCAGTCTTGCCTGGGGCGTGCCGGCCTTCGGCATAGCCTACATAGGTGAAGACCCACGGCTCGTTAAAGATTGCCCAGGTGTTGATTCGGTCGCCCATAGCTTTGATGACGATCTCGACATAGTCGGCAAAACGGGCGGCAGTGTCGCGGTTGGGCCATCCGCCCTGGTCTTCGAGGGTTTGCGGAAGATCCCAGCGGAAGAGCGTGACAAGGGGCCGCATGCCTGCGCCGAGAACGGCGTCGGTGAGGCGCTTGTAGTAATCGATACCTTTCTGGTTTGAGGCTCCCGACCCGGATGGCTGGATGCGAGGCCATGGGGTGGAATATCGATAGCTGCGAAGGTTCATCTGCTTCATGAGGGTGATGTCTTCGGGGTAGCGATGTAGTTGTCGCAGGCGACGTCTCCCGTCCAACCGCCTTTTACGTTGCCTTGGATGTGACTGAAGCGATCCCAGATGGACTCGCCCCGTCGATGTTCCATGCACCTTCGACTTGATAGGAGGCTGTTGCGCTTCCCCCTAGAAAGTCTTTGGGAAAGGCGATCTGGCCGGGCATCGAGCTTTGTTTCGATGCCGGATCGACGGTTGGAATGACAGAGGCATTGGACAGTTTTGGCAAAGCGGCTGCGGCTGCCCAGGCCGAGGTTTTTGCAAAGAAGCTGCGACGGTCCATGGCCAGGTGATCTCCGAAGATGGTGCGGCGAGAAAAAATTTCAGGATGGTGAAAATGCTGATTTAACGAGGTTTTAACAAAAATGGTGTGGTGAAAACGTGGTGTTTTTGTGGTGAAACGTGTGGTAAATGTGGTCCAGGGGATGGCTGTTTCGGACCTCAACACGGCGGACTTTGAACTTTTAGAGCTCGCTTGCCGGAAGATGCGGAGATCGAGTCGCGGGTGCAGGTACGCTTTCGGTAGCAGTGCGGCTCTGCGGCGAAGATAGCTCATCTTCGCCGCAGAACGTACCGGGTTTGGGTTAGAACAGCGCTTTGAGGGCGAACTGATACTGCCGTGGAGTGTAGTTCGGATCGGTTGCCGAGATCGAACCGAATGCTGCGTTGCCAAACGACTGGTTTGAGGTGTTGTTATTTCCTATGAAGAAGCTGGGGGTGTTTGAGATGTTGAAGGACTCGACACGGAACTGCAGGTTCACGCGCTCCGTGACAGGGAAGTTCTTAAAGATGGAGAGATCGACGTGGCGGAAGTTTGGTCCAAACATCGAGTTGCGCTGGGTGTTTCCAATCGTTCCAAGGGGTTGAGGTGCGAATACCGCCGTATTGAAGAATTGCGACAGGGTCTTGTGACCGAGCCGAGCGTCCGCGATCTGATTGGGACGATCCGCTCCCCCGGAGTTTTTCGGGGTAGCACGATTGTTGTAGCCGTATTGTTTGGGGGTGGTGGCCGTTGGGCCGCTGTCGAGAGGGTTGTCGGCGCCTGCGCCTGATTCGATGATCGAGAAGACTTTTCCACTCTGCCAGGCCATGATCATGTTCGTCTGCCATCCGGAGAGGGCGATCTTTTTGATACCGGTGAAGTTCTTTCCGTACTGCAATTCGTAGTTCAGCGAGAGGGCGAAGCGGTTTTGAAGGTCGTTATCCGCTTTGCCGTACTCGATCTGACGGATGCGGGTCGGATCTGCGTGGGCCCAGCCCTGGTCACCCTGCTGGGAGAAGCCGCTGACATCGCTCATCCCCTTGGCCCAGGTGTAGTTCGCATCAAATGCCAGCCCCTTGGTAAAGCGGCGCTGGAAGGAGGTCTGCAGGGCGCTGTAGTTCGAGATACCGCCGCTGTTGATATAGCTGACGCTTCCCAGATTAGGAAGCTGGGTCTGGAGCTGATGTGCTCCGTTCGTCGGATTTTGCGCGCTGCCTGTCGGGTACAGGGGATTGAACGGTACGGGTTGATTGATGTTGTCGATCGACTCCGGCAGATGCTGGCCTAGGTTGCCGACATAGCCGATGGTGAAAACGTTGGCGCCGATCTGCTGTTCGATCTGTAGATTGAACTGCTGGATGAGAGCATCTTTGAAGTTGGGGGCTTCGGCTACGAACGATAGACCGGTAATTCCGGCCAGGTTAGCTACGTTGGGTACAGAAGGAGGCGGAATTGCCTGAGTACTGCTGATGACTCCGGGGGCACCGATCGTCGCGCAGTCCGGGTTTTGGGACGCCGGATTGTATGCGCCCTGTTTGATTTCGATCTGAACGGCGAGGGTGGACTGGCAGTTGGGGCTGTAGATGGAGGTGAACGGAGGATTCTTCAGGTCGGCGTTGGAGGTGTAGTTGCCGGGGAAGAAGCTTAGTCCGTAGCCGCCGCGGATGACGGTAGAGGGCCTTGCCGAGAAGGAGAAACCAATACGCGGGGCGACGTCGCGGTGGGTGGTTGGAATGTTGACCTGCGAGTTGACACCGTTCACGCCAGCTATCTTCAATGCGTTTCCAACGTTTGCGGCGGTTAAGGTCGTCGCCTGTGGGAAGTCGAAGTTCGAGATGTGATTGTGCGCTTCGGTGAAGGGGGTGAAGATGTCGTAGCGGATGCCAAGGAGCACTGTCAGCTTCGGGCTGATCTTCCAGCTATCCTGCGCGAAGCCATTGGGCTCCCAGCTTCTGTAGTCGGGAGGGAACAGGTTGAAGTTGCGGGTCTGGCTGGCGAAGGCGCCGACCAGGGCCGAGGCAAGCTGGTTATTCTGCGTCTGCAACTGGGTGGAGGCGCTATCGCTTGGCAGATTGAAGGCATACGCACCGACTGCAGAAGCGCTTTGCACGTTACGAGCCTGCCTGCGAATCAAGCTGGCGCCGAATTTGAAGTTGTGGTTGCCCTTGGTCCAACTGACCGTACCGGCGTACTGGAAGGTGTTGTCGATGTCCTGAAGGGGAACATACGCGCCGTCTCCGATATCGCCGAAGGGTCCGACTGAGATCGGCGTCAGGGAGTTGGCAAAGGGACTGAAGGAAGTCATGCTGGCGGGAAGGCCTACAGTCTGATCCGCATTCAGGCCATAGTTGAGCGGGAGAGACAGGTTGTTGATGCGCGTGAACCCCGCCCTGAGGTCGAGCAGAAGGGCTGGGGTGAAGATGTGAGTGTAACCCAGCTCATACTGCTGGGCCACATTGGTTGCGGGGCCATCGAAGTTGTACCTTCCGCCGCTGATCTGAAGACCATTTACGGTTCCAAAAGCGGGCGGCGTGAAGGAGTTGACGCTGTTATAAGCGAAGCGCCCGAAGACCAGGTTCTTATCGTTGAACCTGTGGTCGACGCGGGCGTCGTAGGTATTGGCGGTCTGCGTCTTGTTGGGGCTGATGGTGAAGTTGCTGGCGAGCGAGTTGCCGCCGGTGCAGGCTGGCAACGGTGAGTCTCCGCAGGTCGGTTTCGGGAACAACTTCAGATAGTTCAGCATGATCGGATTGATAGGAAGGCCTGCCGTGCCGTTGGACGCCGACAGGAGCGCCTGGGGCGATCCACCGTTCTGGCTGTTAATGTTGTTCCACTCAGCGAGGTTTGGCACCGTGCCGGTGTCGGTGACGCCGGAGACCAGCCGGAATCCTTCATAGTCGAAGTAGAAGAATGTTCTATCCCGGAAGATGGGTCCGCCGATGCTGGCGCCGTACTGGTTCTGGCGCAGTTCGGGCGTTCTTCCGGTTCTCTGGAAGAAGTTGCGGGCGTCGAAGATGTCGTTGCGGAAGTACTCGTAGACCGAGCCATGGAACTGGTTCGTTCCGGAGCGGGTAACGATGTTGATGACACCGCCGGCGGTGCGTCCAGCCTCGGCGGCGTAGCTGTTGGTCTGGACCGTGATCTCGTTAATGCCTTCGACGTTCGGCTTGATGCCTATGGTACCGATAATGCGTTCGTTGTCGTCGATTCCGTCGACCACCCAGTTGTTGAGGGTGTCGTCCTGTCCGTTGACGGAGAGTCCGGCGGCGTTAGTGCGACGATCATCGGGGCGGCCGCCACTGCTGAGTCCATTGCCGGGTCCTTCATTGGCTCCGGGAACAAGCTGCACGAGTTGAACAAAGTTACGGCCGTTCAGAGGAAGGTCCTGCACTGCTTTTGCGGTCACGGTGGAGCTTACTGTGGCGCTGTCAGCCTGCAGGAGAGGCGTGCTCGCGGTGACTTCGATGGTGGTGGTCTCGGAACCGGTCTGAAGGTGGACGTCGGCACGGGCGCGGTCGCCGGCTTCGACTGAGAGGTCCTTGTTGAGCGATTCCTGGAAGCCACCGGCTTTGACCGAGATGGAGTAGTGTCCGACGGGAAGGAGCGTAAAGCTGTAGTCGCCGGAGCCATTGGTTTGGCCAGTTCTCTTGTCGTTGGTGCCGAGGTTAGTGAGAACGACGACAGCGTTGGGAACGACGGCGCCGGTGGCATCGGTGACAGTTCCGACGATGTCGGCAGTTGTCAGCTGAGAGAACGCCGCTGTTGTAACGAAGAAGACGAACGTTAGAAGAACAACTGAGTTTCTAAGCGTTTTTAGAACTGCGTTTCCGCGTTCGCCTGTACGATTCTCTTTCCTTGCTGTTTCACGGATCATGGTCTCTGTCCTCCAGTGCAGCTGTTGATAAGGCAAGTTCCAGTGCCACTTGATTTCATGGCTGTTTTTTTGGCGTCTCGCAAACACACTCTATGTGCTGAATCGGTTTTCAAAATGACTGCGGCGGATTTGCGAGTTCGGCACACACGTTATGAATCGGATCCCATGGTTGCCTAGGGTCCTTACGGTAAAAGTGGCAGTAGCCTTGTAAGGGCTTCATTACAAAGACGTCATGAACCGTAGCGAACGACGTATAATACGTATGCTTTCGCTGAGCCATCTTGCATGTCTCGAAACCGCAACCGAGAAGAGCTAAATGGAACGGGCCAAAGTAGTAACCGCGCATCACGAAGGTAAAAACGTATTTGAGGAAGGGCGATTCAGCCGCTCAGAACTTCTGGATCAGCTCGAGCGAATCGTTCGCAGCAAACACTTTCGCAATAGCAAACGGTATCCGACGTTCCTGAGGTTTGTTGTCGAGCAGACGCTTGCGGGAAAGACAGAAGGATTGAAAGAGCGGACCCTTGGGGTCGATGTGTTCGCGAGACCAAACCACTACGACACTAATGAAGACCCAATCGTGAGGGTGACCGCGGGCGAGATAAGGAAGCGCATTGCGCAGTATTATCAGGAGCCAGGACATGAGGAAGAACTGCGTATCGATCTTCCCTTAGGCTCGTACGTGCCCCATTTCCTTCCGGCCGCTCACGCCATTCGGATCGCGGAACATGACAATCACAGAGATCGGTCCGATGCATCGATCGCCATCGCACCATTGCTAGAGCACGTAATGGTTGGACCGGAAGCGCCAGGGTTGACGGCCAAGCAATCAGTTGCCGTTACCGGAATGGGAGGATGGAGAAAGATCTTTCTTTCCGGCCTTCTAACTCTGCTGGTTACGACTGCTGCCGTGGGGGCAATCCTCCTGCGAAATCATTGGAGAGACCAGGGGATCAAATATTTTTGGCGACCCATCATTGCTTCAGGCACCCCGGCTCTAATCGTAATAGGAGTTCATTCGCTCGACGAGAGAGGGCACGATGAGCCGACTAAGATACATGAGAGTTCCATGCAAGACGGGCAGGAGAACATGCTCGCCGCCATGGTTCGCTCCGATATGGTTCCGGTGAGCGATATCGTGAGCTATAGTGAAATTACTGATCTGCTGACGCGGCGAACTCATGTCTATCGAACGAAAGGATCGGCTGATACGACGTTTGAGGACCTGCGACAGGGACCCGTAATCTTGATCGGTGGATTGGATAATGTCTGGACGAAGCGACTGGTCGCTCTTCTGCGGTATAGCTTCTTCGCGTCGACCCAACTGGAGAGCGAGATTCGCGACAGCAAAGATCCATCCCATGTTTGGAAGTTTGACAATATGCAGTTGGTGTCCGGAGCCTCGCGTGACTACGCCATCGTAGCGAGCTACTTTGATTCGACGATCGGGCAGCATGTGCTGGTCGTTGCCGGTATCGGCAAAGCTGGAACACAGGCAGCAGCAGAGTTTGTAACCAGCGATCAGGACCTGAAGTCCTGGCTGACAGAGGAAAAGGTCCCGCGCGGCAAAAATGTCGAACTGGTGTTATCTACGGAGATATTAGATGGGCAACCCGGACCGCCGCACGTGGTCGCAAGTTCCATTTGGTAAGACAACGATACGCTTCTTTGCAATCAACGTATCGTCTGCATCGTCTAAATGGAAATAGCGGCAAGGTCGTGAAATGAAGGAGCTGAGGTGTAGCGGCCTAGTTCTCGCGCTGCTCGTTCGCACGCTTGGGTCGGGACAGTTCTCGCCAATCGAAGTACCCGATCAATCAACTCTATGATTGCCCGATTCATCATGATCAATTGAGGGGCCCAGGCATTTATTTGAACAGACTGAAAAGATTAAGCTTCCGCGGCTAACAGAAACGGGTTGGAGAGGGCGGCCAAGCCTTAGTTCTCCTGCCCCAAACGCAATCCGTATGCCCCATCCTTCGCGTCCTTGCGAAGTGGGAGACCACAAACCTAACCAAGCCGCCCGATCTCGATTCATGCATAATCGCCAGGCACTCATCGACTTGCGGGCGAATTACGGCTAACCGGAAAGCCGCACATTCTCCGGCCAGATTGAAGAGATCCTGCCGCAAGTGGATATGGCAACACGCACCGTTCGTGTACGGCTGGCGATGGCGAATCCGGGACTCAAGCTGAAGCCGGGCATGTACGTGAATGT